>JAGYMU010000070.1 GCA_018399995.1 Halanaerobiales bacterium
TTCTAACAACAAGTGCGACTGCCCGTCGCACATTAAAAACCACCTTTTATAAAATAAGGTGGTTTTTCATATTCTTATTAAGTTATTATTCTAAATATCAAAATTCCTTATAATAACCTCCCCGCTTTTTCCAAAGGGACCGAGAAGCTCTCCTTCAAATTCAACCTTAACCGCAATACCATTACCTATTTTGATTCTTATATTTTCATTTCCGCTATATGTCATTACTTCATCTGCATTGATAAAGCCCTGAAACTTTAAATCTCCATCTACAGTTATTGATAACCAGCTTTTATCAGTTGCAATTATCTTTAACTCCTTACTTGTATCTTCAATTAAGGATGACTGTTCTGTTTTACTTTGATCAACTTTTTGTGTTTCATTCGTTTCTTCAATTTGTTTTTCTTCTGCATCTTTTTCTGCAACTTCTTCATTTTGTTTATCTTCACTATTAACTTCACTTTCATCTAAATTATCCTGTTCAGTATCAATTTCCTCAGTATTATTTTTTCCAACTGTTTCTTCCTCAAGTTCCTTATTATCATTACTACTTGTATTATCTTCTTGTTGAACTATTATATTTTCTTGCTCAATTGCTGAAGTATTATTTTCATTTTGCTCTGTTCTAAAAAACATATTGTAACTTAGTAAAACAACTATCAAAATCAAAATAATACCCAGAATAGATCTAAATATATGATCGCGATTTAAAATATGAACCTTATTTTTTTTAGGTTGTCTGTTATTAGTCTTATCTATTTTCTTATCCTTATTTTTTTCATTTTCGTACTCTGTTAAGATGTCCTGAGGGTCAATACCAACAATTTTAGCATACCCGCGTATATATACCTTGGTGTAAACCTCTCCTGGAAGTTTATCAAAGTTGTCATTTTCTAAAGCAAGTAAATAATTTTTTTTGATCTTTGACTTGTTTTTTATATCATCTATGGATAATCCTAAGTTTTCTCTGGCCTTCTTTAATCTTGAACCAACACTCATTTAAGGATATGCCTCCCCTCAAAAAATTATTAGAAGGGGCTTAAAAGCCCCTATAATGTAATTATACTTCTTCTTTAATATATGGGTCCCCATCTGCAGCTGGAGGTGTGGAACGACCAATTACACCTGTTAAAGCCAAGATTGTCAGGATATAGGGAGCCATTAATAAAAACTGTCTTGGAACAAATGTCAAACCAATGGTTTGAGCCAGCATCTGCAGTGCATCTGCGAAACCAAATAGTAAGGCTGCCAGCATAGCACCTTGTGGTGTCCATCTACCGAAGATCATTGCAGCTAAAGCGATAAAACCACGGCCAGAAGACATATTTTTTACAAATAAATCTAATAAACCTACCGATAAACTTGCCCCAGCTAATCCAGCAAAAAATCCACTCATAATAACTGCTATATATCTCATCCCGATTACATTAATACCAACACTATCAGCTGCAGCAGGATGTTCCCCTACAGACCTTATCCTTAATCCAAAAGGTGTTTTAAATAAGATCCAGTATGAGACTCCCACCATAATTAAGGCAATATATACAAAGGGTATCTGTTCGCCAAAAACCCCGCCGATCACTGGAATATCTTTTATAAAAGGAATTTTCCAGGTTCCCACATCCTGCACACTAGGTGATTGACCTGCATCACCAAAGATTAGTCTAAGTAAAAATCCTGTAATACCAGCTGCAAATATATTAATTGCAGTACCACTTACGATTTGATCAGCCCGAAAAGATATAGAGACCAGGGCATGAGCAGCTGCGATAATCATACCAACAATTACGGCTGCCAACACACCAATCCAGGGAGAAAAAAAGTAGGATCCGGCCATTGCAGTAAAGGCACCAATTAACATTATACCTTCCAGTGCAATATTGATTACACCTGATCGTTCAGAAAACATCCCACCCAGGGCTGCTAAAATCAAAGGGGTGGCCATTCTTAGTGTAGTGCTGAGCAATGCAGTCAAGTTAGCTAGCATCTGCAACGCCCCCTTTCCTTTCTCTCCATTTGCGTGCGAGATATTTAAATATATATTCTGAGGCAATAAACATTATTATAATAGCCTGGATAATTTCTATAACTTCTTTAGGAACACCAACCATACTCTGCATCATCATCGCACCTCTTGATAATACACCAAATAATAGGGCGCCTAAGACAACTCCCACAGGATGTCCTTTTCCCACCAGGGCCACGGCTATACCAGTAAAACCATAACCAACAAAACCAAAGGGTTGATAGGCTCTATATTCTAAACCTAATGCCTGTGTGCTACCAGCTAAGCCTGCCAAAGCACCACTAATAAACATAGCTAATACCATATTTCTTGCCACATTGATACCACCAAATTGAGCTGCATCAGGATTTTGACCGGTTGCCCTAACTTCATAACCGAAGGTGGTCTTCCATAAGATATAATAGATTAAGACTGCCACTGCTAAGGCAAGAAATATACCGTAATGGATCCGCATATTTGGTACAAAACGTGGTAATTTAGCAGTATCGAATATTTTTGGTGTTGCCGGCAGTGGTCCCTCTGCTTTTAAAGGTCCACCTACTAGATATCCAACTAAATGTAGTGCTATATAGTTAAACATAATAGTTGTAATAACCTCATGTATACCCAGTTTGGCTTTTAAGTAACCAGCAATACCTCCCCAAACACCACCGGCAATAATTCCTGCTACTAGTGCGAAGGGAAGATGTATATACATCGGTAGTTGAAACATATAACCTATGTAAGCAGCAGCTAAATATGATACCAAAAATTGTCCATCTCCACCGATATTAAATAGACCAATTTTAAAACCAAAGGCAACTGCTAAGCCAGTAAATATAAGGGGTACTGTATTAACCAGCATTTCTCCAAATCCCCTCAAGCTACCGAAAGAAGAATTCCATAAAACTATATATGCTTTTATTGGTTCAGCTCCAATAATCAGCATAAAAATTGCTCCAACTATTAATCCTGCAATAATTGCAATAATCGGGACAATTAAATCTACTAAACGTTGTTTTTGTAGATATTTTGCTTTCCTTTCAGATATATTTTTATCAACCAACTTGACCGCCTCCTTTTACTTCTTCGCTTTCAGCTCCGGCCATCATCAAGCCGAGTTTTTCTTCTGTAGCATCTTCTATATCTAAAATATCAACAATTTTGCCTTCATAGATAACTGCAACTCTATCACTTAAGGAGAGGATTTCATCTAATTCAAGTGAAATTAATAGGATAGCCTTATTATTATCACGCTGTCCAATAAGACTGTTGTGAATATATTCAATGGCTCCTACATCTATTCCTCTTGTAGGTTGAGCAGCTATCAGTAAATCTGGTTTTCTATCAAATTCTCGGGCAATAATTAATTTCTGCTGATTTCCACCAGAAAGCGATTTAGCCTGTACTGTTTCGGAAGGGGTCCTAATATCATATTCTTTAATCAGCCGTCGGGCTTCTTCTTTGATCTTTTTATTATTTAAATTCAGCCCACTTGCATAAGGCTTTCTATCGTGCCTGCCTAAAATTAAATTTTCATATAATTTAAATTCCATTATTAGGCCGCGTTTCTGTCTATCTTCCGGTATGTGTGAGATTCCTTCTTCAAAAAGACGTTTGGTTTGAGGTTTTGTTATCTCTCTTCCCTTAAATTTAATAGTTCCTTTTTCTTTTTTTCTCAAACCGGTTAAGACTTCAGTCAATTCAGTCTGACCATTACCGTCAACCCCAGCAATTCCAAGTATTTCACCTCTTTTTACAGAAAAGCTAGTACCGTTTAAAGCCATTAAATCTCTGTCATTTTTGGCGTATAAATCCTCAACCTCTAAAACAACTTCTCCCGGATTAGCCTCCTCTTTTTCAACCTCCAAAATTACTTCCCGTCCAACCATCATATTGGCCAATTCATTGGTTGTTACAGTATCAGTTTTAACTGTATCGATTAACTTACCACTTCTGATCACAGTTACCCGATCGGCTATGGACTGGACCTCCTTAAGTTTATGAGTAATAAATATAATTGATTTGCCTTCATCAGTTAGGCTTTCCATAATTTTAACCAGTTCTTCAACCTCCTGGGGTGTTAAAACTGCAGTAGGTTCATCTAAAATAAGAATATCAGCCCCTCTGTATAAGGCCTTTAATATTTCAACCCGCTGCTGCATACCAACTGAAATATCTTGGACTTTGGCAGTAGGCTCTACATTAAGGCCATACTGCTTTGAAATATCTCTAACATTTTGATTGGCTGTTTTGTAGTCAATCATATTATTTTCAGTTGGTTCTTTACCAAGTACAATGTTTTCGGTTACAGTAAAGGGAGGTACCAACATAAAGTGCTGGTGAACCATACCTATTCCATGGTTGATAGCCACATTGGGATCTGTGACTTCAACTTTCTTATTATTTATAAAGATTTCCCCTTCATCTGCATTTAAAAACCCGTATAAACAGTTCATTAAAGTAGTTTTGCCAGCACCATTTTCACCTAAAAGAGCATGTATTTCTCCTTTTTCTAATTCGAAATCTACTCTGTCATTGGCTATTACGCCTGGAAATCTTTTTGTTATACCCTTCATCTCTACTGCCAAATTATTACCAGATGCCATTATTTTCAATCCTCCTTTTCAATTATATCAACTATTCGTTTTGTAAATACTCATCTAAATCTTTTTCTTCGATCAACACTTTACGCGGTTTTGAACCGGCATAAGGGCCAACAATGCCTTCATCTTCCATCATATCAATCAACCTTGCTGCCCTGGAATGTCCGATATGTAATCGTCTCTGCAGCATAGATATTGAAGCCCGATATTTTACAACAAGTTTTACGGCATCTTCATATAGTTCGTCTTTGTCATCTCCCAGTTTATTAATTTCAACCTCACTTAAATCGTCTAAATCTACCTGGAAATCTACTTCTTCTTTTTTCTGATCTTTTAAGAATTGCACAATTTTTATTATATCTTCATTATTTATAAGAGTACCCTGTATTCTGACCGGCTTTTTATAGTCAACCGGGTAAAAAAGCATATCGCCATTACCCAGTAATTTTTCAGCACCACCCATATCCAAGATTGTTCTTGAATCGGTCTGGGAAGAAACAGCAAATGATATTCTGCTGGGAATATTAGCCTTAATTAGACCGGTAATTACATCAACAGAAGGCCTCTGGGTAGCTACAACAAGATGTATGCCGGCTGCTCTCGACATCTGAGCTAAGCGGCATATATTGTCTTCGACCTCATTGGCTGCCACCATCATAAGATCTGATAGTTCATCAATGATAACAACAATATAGGGTAGTTTCTCTTCCTCTTCTACCTTTACATTATAGGTTTCTATACTATTAGTGCGCCTTTCCGAAAAGAGTTCATACCTATTTTCCATCTCCTGGACAACATACTTTAATACATTTGATGCTTTTTTGGGATCAGTAACTACAGGTGAAAAAAGATGGGGTAGTCCTTCAAAGTTAATTAATTCAACCTTTTTGGGGTCTATCAAGATAAGCTTAACATCTTCTGGGCTAGCCTTATATATGATACTTGTTATAATGCTACCCATACAAACACTTTTTCCAGAACCGGTAGCACCGGCAATCAATAGGTGGGGCATCCTGGCTAGATCCGTAATTATAGGATTTCCTTCAATACCGCGTCCAAGGGCTAAAGTTAACTTACTTTCTGCTGACTGATATTTATCGGTTGAAATGATATCACCCAGCCTTACGATTAAATTATTCTCATGAGGAACCTCAATTCCGACAGCTGATTTGCCTGGAATAGGTGCTTCTATACGTACATCGGGAGCTGCTAAAGCCAGTGATATATCATTAGAAAGGTTAACTATTTTACTGACCTTAACCCCGCTAGCAGGCTGCACTTCATACCTTGTGATAGTAGGGCCGTGACTTATTTCTTTTACCTCAGCCTCTACACCAAAACTAGCCAGCGTATCTTCTAGTAACTCGCTTTTGTTTTCTAAAGTGATCTTGTTTTTATTGGAACGTTCTAGTAAATTTAAAGGTGGAAACTTATAACCGTCCTGCTCCTTGTTTTCATTACCGTTAACTCTCTTGTCTTTGATTTCAAATTCCTGTAAGCTTTCTTTTTTTGTAATTTTACCTCTACTGATTTTTTTCTTTTTCTTAGTACTTTTAGAACTTTTTGTAGTATAACTTTTCTTTTGTTTTATGGTGTCCTGGCTGCTTTTTTTATCCTTTTCAGACAGAATACCATCATAAAAATCAAGAAATTTATCTCTGATGAGACAGTATTTATCAACAATGGATAATTTAAGATCTCTAAAGAAAGCATGCAGCAATATATCGGTCCACAATAAAAAACCGATAAGGAAAAATGCTGACAAGATGATATAGGAGCCAATTTCCCCCAGGCCTTTGATTAGAAGCCAGGTGATTGAAGCACCTACAATTCCACCACCACCTTTTAAAAAAAGATAATCTTTTGTAAATTGAGGATGGTTATAGAGGTGTAAAAAAGAAATAATAGTAAAAAATATTAGAATAAAGCCAAAAACCTGGATATTGATTTTAAAACTTTTGTTACGTATTAAAAATATTCCCCATAAAAATATCAGGATAGGCAAAAAATAGATGCCTTGACCAACTAACATCCTAAATATTTGTACAAAGCTATCTCCTACTATGCTTTTGTAATTAAAATAAATTGTAATGATCAAAAAGACGCTCAGGGCAGTCAGCATAATACCAATTATTTCGTTTTTTCTTTTTTCTATCTTCTTATCTTTTTTTTTATTCCGCTTTGTCAAAACTGTCACCTCAACTATATATATTCAATAATATTTAGAATAATCCTTCAATTATTAAGATGATAAAACCAACTATCCAGCAGTAATATGAAAAATAGATCAGCTTTTTATTCTTTAAGATAAATATAAAATAGCGGATTGCTATATAACCAGATATCACTGCCCCCAATACACCTAATAGTACAGCAGTTATATTAAAATTATTAACTCCATTATTTACCGCTTCAGATACTTTTAAGATTCCTGCCCCACCGATTACGGGAATTGATAAAATAAAAGAAAAGCGGGCCGCTTCTTCTTTTTTTAAACCCTGAATTAAAGAAGCTACAATTGTACTACCTGAACGTGAAATGCCGGGAATTATGGCAAAACCCTGTGCAAGGCCGACAAGCACTGCATTAAACCACTTAAATCTGCTTATATCTTTATCATAATCAGCAAGTTTATCTCCAATTAACAAAATGAAACCTGTTATAATTAACATAAAAGCAGCACTGATTGTGGAAGAAAAGAGTTTTTCAAAAAAATCTTCAAAAAATATACCAATAAGTGCAGTTGGCAGTGAAGCAACAATTATTAAAAATATGAAGTGTCTTTTTTCTTCTTTAAGTTTTAAAATTTCAATTATATCTTTTCTAAATATAATTATAACAGGAATAAGGGTGCCAAAATGAAGGAGTACAGAAATTAATAATTGGTTTTCTTTTACTGCAAATAATTTTTGTATAATAACTAAGTGTCCAGAACTACTAATCGGTAAAAATTCAGTCAAACCCTGGACGATACCTAAAGTAAATAATTTTATAATTTCCATATAATAATCTTCCTTTTATGTATTTAATAGGGATGAGCATTAAAACCCATCCCTAAAATATTTAAACTATTTATATTTCCATTATTATCGGCATGATCATCGGTTTTCTATGGATCCTGCTGTAAATATAGTTATCCAAAGAATCTTTGATTGTAGATTTCAATTTGGACCATTCTGTAATATTATTGTCCTCACATTCTCTTAAAGCCTCTCTTACCCTTTCCTGGGCATCTGAGATAAGCTTTTCCGATTCACGTATATAGACAAAACCCCTTGTTATAATATCTGGTCCAGCTACAATTTTACCGTTTTCGTCTATTGTTAATACAACTATTAATATGCCGTGTTCTGACAACATCTTTCTGTCTCTCAGTACAATATTACCGACATCACCAACTCCAAGCCCATCTACTAAAACATCACCAGCGGTTATATTTTTTATTTTTTCAATCTTTTCTTCACCAAATTTAATAACATCGCCTATTTCTGCAATGTATATATTATCTTTTTTTATACCCATTTCTTCAGCCAGATCAGCATGGATATACATGTGTCTGTATTCACCATGGGTCGGTAAAAAGTATTTGGGTTTTGTTAAATTCATCATCAACTTCAATTCTTCCTGACTAGCATGTCCGGAAACATGTACACCGGAAACATCTTCATAGATAACTTTAGCGCCTCTTTCAAATAATTGATTGATAGTTTGTCCAATTAATTTTTCATTTCCTGGTATTGCCCGAGCAGAAATTACAACCGTATCATTATTTTTGATATTAATATGGTAATGATCACCGCGGGCCATTCTGGTTAGAGCGGCCATCGGTTCACCCTGACTGCCCGTTGTTAACAATACTACCTGACTTTCAGGCAAATTGTTAATATCTCGTATATCAAGGATTACATCTTCCGGTATTTGCAGATAACCCAGCTCCCGAGCTATTTTAACATTTTCTATCATACTTCGACCTGTAAAAGCGATTTTACGATTAAATTGCATAGCAGCATCTGCTATCTGCTGCACCCTGTGGATATTTGAGGCAAATGTTGCCACAACTATCCGGTCACGTGTCTCGCGAAATATATCGTTGATTGTGCCACCCACTACTTTTTCAGAGAGGGTAAAGCCTTTTCTTTCCGCATTTGTACTGTCAGAAAAAAGAGCTAATACACCTGGCTTAGAATCTCCTAATTCAGCTAACTTATGAAAATCCGCTACTTCCCCATCAATAGGGGTTTGGTCGAACTTAAAGTCACTGGCATAAACT
>JAGYMU010000071.1 GCA_018399995.1 Halanaerobiales bacterium
CTCTAACAACAAGTGCAACTGCCCGTCGCACATAAAATCCCGTCCTCATCTAAAGGACGGGATTTATAACAGCTATTCTGTTTTAGTTATTCACTTTCTAATTCTTCAATTCTTTTCATTACTTCTTCTAACTCTTTTTTCATATCTTGGGCATAATTTTTTAACTCTTCGGCTTCATCTTTGGGAGTATATTCTGTTTGGTTGTAAGGATAAAAACCATATCCTCCCCTTCTATAGCCGTAATTAACTCCTCTACGTAATCCACGACCAGGACCAAAACCTCTTCTATAACCTCCGCCCATTCCTGGGCCAGGTTTTGTAAATCCAGGTGAATCATATCCAGCACAATATCCTAAACCTCTTCCTGTTCTAGGTCCAAATCCAGCAGGTCCTCTTCCATCTCCGCCTGGCATATATAATCACTCCTTTTTAATTTTTTTTATTTTACATTTATATTATAACTCTATTATGAACATATGTCAAGAACTAGATAAAAAAATATCCGGCTTTTCTAAACCGGATATATCATGTCTAATATTGCTTTTCATGCTTATGATCAGGATGATCTCCATGGTCACAAATATCACTTTCAGTATCTAATTCATTATTTAAATACGCTTCTACACTATCTTTTACACTTCCATTTGCACCTGTTACAACTTCAATATCATTTTGCTTAAATAGATCAAAAGCTTTTCTTCCCATACCACCTGCTAGGACTATATCGACATCCATATCACCTAAATATTTCGGTAAATATCCTGGTTGGTGGCCCGGATTATTAATTAGTCGGGAACTATTTATATTACAACCTTCAACTTCAAATATCGTGTAATGTGGACACCTTCCGAAATGCTGTGCTACATTTTCACCATTAGTGGGAACTGCAATTTTTTTCATTAAAATCACCTCAATTAGATTTTATCCTATTTCGTATCCCATGCCAAATATTAGCCAGCTCTTTGCTTACTCTATTCTCCTGATCTTCTTGAACAATCAATTTGGCATTTCTCAAACTGTCAACAACATCAGAAGAAAATGAAATCTTACCAACAAGTTCTATTTTTTCCTCTATTAAATACTTTTCTATTTCTTCACTAATTCCTTCATTTATATCATACTTATTAATAACTGCAAGGGCTGGAATATTAAAATGCTTTATTACCTTTGCTACTCTTTTTAAATCAGAAAAACCAGATTTGGAAGGTTCAGTCACAAATAAGACGAGATCTACACCTGTAATTGACGAAATCACCGGACATCCAATCCCGGGTGATCCATCAATTAAAATAAGTTCTTTACCCTGTTTGTTTCCTATTTCTACTGCCTTCTCCCTTACTTCACTGATTAATTTCCCAGAATTATCTGCCCCCACATTTAAATGAGCATGAATCATCGGGCCAAATTCTGTAGTTGATTGATAGATATTTCCCGTTTCTAATAGTTTAAGAGAAAGAGCATCTTCGGGACACATAGCTACACAAACACCACAACCTTCACATTTATAACCATCAATATCATAACTTACCGGATCTATTGCATTAAATCTACATACATCATAACATGTTCCACAGTTTATACATTTATCATTATTCTTTATGGCAATTTTGTGGCTTTTAAAAATCTCAGATTCATTTACCTCAGGTTCTAATAAAAGATGAAGATTCGGTGCATCAACATCACAGTCAGCTAAAACCAAATCCTTTGCTAAATAAGCCAAATTTGCCACTACAGTTGTTTTGCCAGTCCCTCCCTTGCCGCTAATTACCGTTATCTTTTTCATCAAGAACACCTCTTATCTCTTTAAATACTTTTTTGAATTCATCTTTCCATTCTGGATAATCTATTACAAATGGTATCCCGTCAGAATATAGATGGGCAAAATCTCTAATGAAGGGTATTTTTAGCAAAATATTAATATTTTTTTTCTCACAAAAATCTTCGATTATATAATCACTATCTTCCTCTGCTCTATTGATGATAACACCGTGTGGTATTTTTAGCTCATCCATCAGCTCACTGGCCAGTTTAAGATCACTTAAACCAAAGGGGGTTGGTTCTGTTACTAAAATACAATAATCACTATCTGCTGCTGCTTCAATGGTAGGACATGTAGTTCCAGGTTGAGCATCAATAATCACATTCTTGTTTGGATTGGTCTTTTCTTTTAGCTCTTCAATCACAGGAACTGAACTCTCTTCTCCAATATTTAACTCTCCCTGCCAAAAATCAATATCATATTTATTTACTCCACGTTTTAAGTTTCCCAATTCTCTATCAACCTCAGTAATAGCATTGACAGGGCAAATTCTTTTACACCCACCACAACTGTGACAGATCTCTGGAAAAACCAATACTTCATCTATCATCATGGCGAGAGCATTGTATTCACAAAAATCTACACATTTTCGACAGGCAGTACATTTCTCTTGATCTACCTCCGGTACTTTTCTATTTATTTTCTCTTCTTTATCAAAATCGGTTCCTATAAAATACTTACAATTTGGTTCTTCCACATCAGCATCAAGTAACTGAATATTAGATAAAGATAAGGCCATATTTACAGATACCGTTGTTTTACCTGTACCACCTTTCCCACTTAGGACGGTCAGCTTCACACAGCTCACTTCCTGGGAGTTCCATTAGGAGAGGATAGCTGGGAAAGAGATCCTTCCTTGAAAGAATCTACAGCCTCGCCAACTGTATTGTCTTTTGAAATATACATCTCAATATTACCAGAAGACAAAGCACTATAAGCCTTAGGACCAACACTGCCAGATATTAAAGCCTCTGCACCTCGGTCTGAAATCAATTGTGCTGCACTTACACCCGCACCACCTGCTGCCCGAGCCGCATTATTTTTAACCAGTTCAACTTCCTTAGTCTCAGTATCTACAAATGCAAAATATGGAGAACGACCAAAATGGGGGTTTAATTTACTCTGTAATCCATTATCATTCTCGGCTGTTACTGCTATTTTCATAAGATCATCTCCCTTAATTATTCAATTCTAATCGCTAATATTATACCATTGTAATGAACATATGTCAATTTCATGCTTTATGTCCTCCGATGGTGGTTTTAATCCTCTCTTTTATACTTCCCGGTTTCATACTGCGTCCGAAATAAAGGGCTTGATAACCATATTTATCCTGCAGGTAATCTTTTATCTCCATTAATCTGATCTCGTTTGATTTATTATCAAAAATATTAAGTTGGATATTAGCTTTATTAGAAAAATTTCCTAAACTTACTCTCACTTTACGCACTGCCTCACCGCGATAATTTTCTTTTAGTAAAACTACAGCAGTATCAAAAATAACACTGGTTAAATTTGTATAAATATCGATAGTTCTCTGTACTTGAAATCCGCTTTTTAATTCTTCTTTGCTATAGACTAATCCCAAACTTATCGTTTTGCCGGTCAAATTTCTACTACGAGCTCTTTTACCTACTTCTTCAGATAATTCAAAAATAACAGTTTTTATCTTCTCTATATCCTTATAATCACTGTATAAAGTTATCCCCCGGCCCAAATTTTTCCTTTTATCAAGATAATGTCCTTCAACTTTAGAAAGATCTACTCCCCAGGCATGATAAAACAGTTGGGTCCCCATTACACCAAATTTACCTTCCAGATAATTCAAAGACAGATGGGCGAGGTCACCGACAGTTTTTACCCCCAATTTATTGAAATGTCTGCTTAGCCGGCTCCCAATACCCCAGCATTTTTTTAAATCTAAAGGCCAAAGCTTATCTTCTACATCTTGATAAGTCCATTCTACTAAGCCCTTTTTTTTGCCTTCATTATCCATCGCGACCTTTGATAAAAACATATTAGGACCTAAGGCCATACTACAGTTAAGGCCATAGTTTTCTAAAAGATCTTTTTTAATCTTTTTTGCTACTTCCCACTTATTTCCAAACAATCTTTTTGTACCATCAAGCTTAAGCCAGGATTCATCGATAGAATAGACATGTATAGCATCTAAAGGAACATAATTATTAAAAATCCTGGTGATTTCTAAAGAAACCTTGACATAAAGTCCCATTCTGGCCTCTACTAATTTTATATTAGGATCATCTGGTATTTGATAAAACCGATCTGCAGTTTTAATACTGTATTTTTTCTTCAGGGCAGGTGAAGCAGCTAAAACCACTGAACCACTTCTTTTTTTATCACCTAAGACAGCAAGAGGAGTTTCCACAGGATCCAAACCCCTGGACACAGCTTCAACACTGGCAAAAAAGGACTGCATATCAACACAGAGAATGTTTTGACGCGGAAGGTTATCATAGTCTACAGGTTTCAACTTAATCACCTCGAACATATGTTTGATAAAATAATACTATCATACATACGTTTGTTTATCAACAAATACTTATTTTATTAAAGATATAAATATTACTTGCAATTACAATAATACTTCATTGCCAAAACGACAAAACCAATACATTATAAAATGATTTTACCAATAAAAAAAGACCAGAATTAACTGGCCTCTTTAAGTTTAACTTTCTTTATTTTTAATCCTTTTAAATATTTCTTTGACAGATAAAATTTCATCGACTTTCCACATACCTTGACCTGTAAAAAAAACCCCTTCGTTTAGGTCCCCTTTTCTTCCTCTTAGCAGGGCATCTCGTATACAAAATTTTTCCGTGCATTTTTTTAAACATTTATTACAACTTGTTGGTTTAGGGGCCTTATCATTTTTAATCAGTTCTACAAATTTTGTTTTGATCGCATTCGCAGGTAGTCCTACAGAACTCATCATCTTTACTATGTCTTCTTTTTTAGCCTTTACACATAGTTCTTTAAAGTTATCAGCAATATTGGCTTCTTTACTCGCCAAAAATCTTGTTCCCATCTGGACTCCCTCAACTCCCAGTTTAAACATATCATCTATATCTTCGGGAGTAACTATATTACCAGCAGCAATTACCGGTATATTAATCTTATCTTTTATTTTATTTATCAAAAGTATTGTATCTTTATCTGTTCCGAGGTGTCCTCCCGCATCTCCGCCTTCAACAACGATAGCATCTGCTCCCAGTTTTTCGGAAATTTTTGCTAATCTTAAAGAAGAAACAATCGGGACTATCGGCACTTCATATTTTTTCCCAATTGTAAACATATCTCTAGAAAACCCTGCACCAGAAATTATTAAATCGATGCCTGCTTCAATTGACCCTATTAACAGTTCTTTGAATTCACGGGCAGCAAACATAATATTCACACCTAAAATTCCATCTGTTTTACCTTTAGCAATTTTTATTTCCCTTTTTAACTCTTCTACCGGTAAAGCAGTTCCTGCAATTACACCAATCCCACCTTCATTACCGACAGCGCTCGCCAGTTCGGCCATAGAAATTCTGATCGCCATTCCACCCTGTATAATCGGATATTTAGGAATCAAATCACCTATCTTTAATTTTGGAAATTTCATCAATTTATTCTCCTTGTTTGACTCATTATATTCTTACCAATCAATTAATTATAACATGGATATAATTATTATCAATATTATCGGATTTGTTATCTGATGTACAGATGATAGAGATCAAAAATTTTAATTTTTAAATTAATAAAACTTATTATGAAAACCATTTTATCAGGACAGTAAACTGATATTAATAATATCTTTGAAGACAACTGATTTTAAGTCTTCATCGATTAAAATCAACTTTTTTAATTGAGTGTCATAACTTTTTATACGGGTTATTATATCTTCATACCTGTGGTCATTATAATATGTTATTTTTACTTTGATATCTTTTTTTACAGCTTTTTTGATTCTATAATCGAATAACTCTAAAATCTGTTCATCTAGATCAGGTCTTTTTCTATGTTTTTCACTTTTCTTTAATTCTTCTAATTTTTTTCTGTGTTCTACCAACATAAGAGAAGTCCATTTAATATTGCCGCGATCTTTAATGTTCATAATTATACCTCCTTTTCTTCGAACATATGTTCTATCTATATTATAGCATTAGTTTAGATTTTTGGCAATATTATTTTTTTATCTTCTTTTTAGACCACTTTCTTTCTGAAATAGTTGAATGGAATGACCTAAGATATTTTTTATTTATTTTTATCTGCTCCTGGAGATAAAAGGCCTTCTAAAACCAAATCAGCTGTTTTTTGATTTGTAGCAAGAGGAACATTATGAACATCACAGACTCTAAGCAAACCTGTTATGTCCGGCTCATGAGGATGTGAAGTTAAGGGATCCCTTAAAAATATTACACAGTCCAATCTATCCTGTGCAACTTCTGCACCGATCATCTGATCTCCCCCCAGGGGGCCAGAAGCCATTCTTTTAACCTTTAATTGAGTCTTTTCATTTACGACCTGGCCCGTAGTTCCAGTAGCTATCAACTTACATATTTTTAATAAATCCAAATGTCTTTTAACAAACCTAACCATATCATCTTTTTTTTCATCGTGGGCTATTAGGGCAATTCTTTTCATTTAAAACAACTCCTATCATCTTTTGATATCTTCCAAATCAAAATGATATATCCAACCTTCTTTATTGTATATATGTTTTTCTTTAGGTGGAAAAACCAAATAAGGCAAAGCTTCAAATTCATTTTTAAAAGCAAATTGTACTCCCATTAATGCACAGAGGGCTGCATCATATTGGTCCGTTCCCTTCATGATCTCCTCTGGGATCAAATCATCTATTATTTGATAAGCCTTTTTGTATTTTCCGGGTTTCACAAGGGCAGGATATGTTTCAATAATATTAATTTCATCTCTTACAAATCTGTTATGATCCATATCTAAATCATATTGTCTAGCCCAGGCTCTAAGATGGCTCACCGCCACTGTTAAATTATTACCTAATCTATCAAAGGTTGCTGATAGTGGCTTTTTACCATATTTACAATAGATATACCTATCTGTCGCACGATATGCTAATGGATTAAATATCTCCAGATCGGGTTTGCTTACATAATTATCCTTTTGGTTAATAAAATCAATAAAATCAACGGGGAAGGTCAAGGGAGCATCAATCCCAATTACCAGGCTGGCATAATCACCAAATCTCTGCTTATATAGACTTTCAATTATTACAGACAATTCAAAAATCTTTCCCTTTTTGATCTGGAAATCTTTTTTATCAAAAAACCAACTCAATTTATTATTGTTCTTATCTGCTTCAATCAACACGAAACAATTATTTTTACCCATCCAGCCCCCTACATCCCAGCCTAAGGCAAATATATTATTATTCATTCTATCACCTAAAATTTTTATATATTAAAAATAACTAAAATACTAATTTTCATTTTTTGTTTGTAGATTATGTAAAAATTCTTTCTCGGGTACCATACTACCTCCGGTAGCCCAAATTAGATATTTGGCATTATCTAAAACATCTTTGTCTTCACATAAACCTAAAAAATCATTACCAACCTCTTTTTGTAAAAGCTTAGACGGACCAGGAAAACCGGCCAAGGCTGAAGGTTCTAGTTTTATATTTTCTTTTTTATAAAGTCTTTTTAATAAATAAAACAGTTGATCATCCTGAACAGTATAAATACCCGCCAGTAGATTTTCCATCAACTTACCCACAAACTTGGAAGGCCTGCCTACAGCAAGCCCATCTGCCGCGGTTTTATTGCTGAGCCCAAACTGTTGAACTGTAATTTTATTATGCTCTCCCGTCATCATTCCAATTAACATAGAAGGAGAATGAGTTGGTTCGGCAAAAAAACAATGTACATTTTTACCAAAAACCTTTTTAAGTCCAAAACAGATGCCACCAGGCCCTCCGCCAACCCCACAAGGCAAGAAGACTAAAAGGGGACTTTGCTCGTCGATCCTTATATTTTTATCAGCAAATTGTTTTTTTAATCTTAAGGCAGCTACCGCATAACCCAAAAAGAGATCTCGTGATTTTTCATCATCAATAAAGTATGATTTGGGGTCTTGGCGGGATTCCCTCCTACCTTCTTTGACTGCCTGACTATAATCCGTATTATATTCTTTTACTTTGACACCTCTTTTTCTTAAAAGCTCCTTTTTCCACACTTTGGCATCACTGGACATGTGTACCGTTGTATTAAAACCCAATGTACTTCCTATAATACCGATACTCAATCCTAAATTACCTGTAGAACCTACAGCAAGTGAATATTGAGAAAACAGAGACCGGAATTTTTCTTCTGTAAATACTTTATAATTATCTTTTTTACTAATTATACTATTTTTCAAAGCCAAAGATTCCGCATATTTTAAAACCTCATAGATGCCCCCTCTTGCCTTAATAGAACCTGCAATGGGAAGACTATCATCCCTTTTTATATATAGATCGCCTCTAATTGTAGAATGAAAAATATTATTTAATTCTAATTTAAAACCATCAATATTTTGAAGCTCTGATTCAATTAAGCCACCATACTTTTCAGTTTCGGGAAAAACCTCTCTTAGATAAGGAGCAAACCTCTGCAACCTTTCTGCAGCCTCTTTTAGTTCTTTTGTTGAAATCCTGATCGGATTCTCGTCCTCCCTCTTATATTTTGGATTTAACCAAAATACCTCCTTAGCATTGATTACATCATTTAAGAGGGGATAGTTTTGTTTCCATTGTTCAATCTTCGCTTTGGATATCATTATATTCAGCCTCTTTCCATACATTAATTGAAATTTTTATATATTATTATTATGGTTCCAACACAAAA
>JAGYMU010000072.1 GCA_018399995.1 Halanaerobiales bacterium
ATGGGTGAAAGACCTTATTAGTTAAATTTGCTAACACAGCAGGGATAATATTTATTTAGGGCTTTGGTTATGAATAATTCAGGGTAAAATAAAAGGAAAGAAATTTTAGGAAAGTGGAATTTATTATGTCTAAATTAGATAAAAATAATAAGGATAAACAGAAGGCCTTAAAAGAATTGATAGAGTTGATATTGGATAGTATTAAATACAGAGAGAAATTATTGTTCTACAGAGAAAAATTAAAAGGTTTAAGTCCTGAAGATGTTTTGCTAACAGTAGATGAACTGGTAAAAAGGAGCCGATGTAAAATTAATAAAAGCTAACATTGAAAAACTTATAAGTATGAAAATAAGGCCAGGGTTATCACTTTATTATTAATAATTTTACTAATTCTGTATCAAAAGCCGATTTCACCAAAGATTATATTAATAAGGAATTAAATTTCCTGAAAAGAGGTATAAATTTATGTTATAAATATAAATAAATTGGAAATATATTTGAAAAAGATTAAAGTGAGTATTATAATAACATAATATATTATACTTTAAAGGAGGAGTAGGACACATTGTTATCAGTAGAAAAAATAGGTGGAACCTCTATGGCTGAGTTTGAGGTTGTATTAAATAATATAATTAAAAAGCCTGAGGACGCTACTTTTTGTTATAATCGAGTTTTTGTGGTGTCGGCTTATGCTGGGGTCACAGATATATTACTTGAAGATAAAAAAACCAATGAACCAGGCATTTATAAGATGTTCATCGGTGATGACAATTCTTATAAGGAGAAACTTGATGAACTATCAAATAAGCTTTCAGAAATTAATAAGTCTCTATATAAATTAGGATTGGATGTAAAAAAAGCAGATTGCTTTATTAAAAAAAGAATAGAGCATACTAAAAGATATCTTGATAGTATGGAAGAAATATTGTCTTCAGGTTATATTAAAGAGTCTAATATTTATTCTGCAGCGCGCGAGATATTAGCTTCTCTGGGTGAAGCCCACTCAGCTTATAACACATATAACATCCTATCAAATAGAGGTATAAACACAGAATTTATAGACCTAACCGGGTTTTATGATAGACAACAACTTTCTATTGAGAAACGTATTGAACAATCATTTCGACCCATAGATTTATCAAATAAGCTTATTATAGCTCCTGGTTATACTAAAGATAAAGCCGGCATGATCACAAAATATGGCAGGGGATATTCTGAAATAACATTTTCTCAGCTTGCAACCCTTTTAAATGCTGATCAGGCAATTATACATAAAGAACATCACCTATCTTCAGCAGATCCAGAAATTGTTGGTAAAAACAAAGCTATTCCTGTAGGGAGAACTAATTATGATGTAGCTGATCAATTGGCGGATATTGGCATGGAAGCCATTCACCCTAAAGCATCAAAACCACTTGAAATGGCAGGTATAAAACTTATTGTAAAAAGTACATTTGAACCAGGCCATCTAGGAACTATCATCACAAAAGATTATGTTGTTAAAAATTCAAAAATAGAAATAATAGCCGGCTCAGATAAACTTATTGTTTTAGAAGTGCATGATACTTCTATGGTTGGGGAAGTTGGTTTTGATTATGATATCATGCGAATATTTAAAAAGCATAATATTAGTTATGTTATGAAAGCAACTAATGCCAACAGCATATCCCAGGTAATTTGGGAGAAGGATCTTAATGAAGAACTGCTTAAAGAACTTAAAGCCAGATACAAAAGTATAAAAATTAAAGAAGTTGCTATGGTTTGTTTGATTGGTTCTAATATTAGCAAACCAAATATATTAGCTAAAGCAGCTAAAGTTTTAGGAGAGAATGAGATAAATATAAACTGTATGTCGATCTCTTTAAGTCAGGTTAATATACAGTTTGTAGTAAATAGAAAAAATTACAAAGATTCTATTATATTATTAAATGATGAATTGATATTTAATGAATAATTACAGGATGGTGAATTTAGAATAATGACAAAAGAACTTCCTTTCAATAAAGAAAAACTAGATAAAATCTTAGAACAATATCCCACTCCTTTTCATATATATGAAGAGAAAGCTATTATTGAAAATGCCAAGAGATTTTTAAAAGCTTTTGAATGGAATAAAGATTTCAAAGAATTCTTTGCTGTAAAAGCAACTCCTAATCCATTTATTTTAAAAATTTTAAAGGAAGTTGGATTTGGAGCTGACTGCAGCTCTTTGACAGAATTATTACTAGCAGAGAAAACAGATATTACAGGTGAGGAGATAATGTTTACTTCCAACAATACACCTGCAGAAGAATATGAAAAGGCTAGAGAGTTAAACGCGATAATTAACCTCGATGACATATCCCATATTCCGTTTTTAGCAGAACATGGCGGTATCCCAAATTTAATATCATTTAGGTATAATCCTGGCAGTCGAAGAGAAGGGAATTTCATTATGGGTAATCCTTCTGAAGTCAAATATGGTTTTACAAAAAAACAAATTTTTATCGGTCTAAAAGAACTTGACTCTAAAGGTGTACAAAGGTTTGGACTGCATACTTTTATTGCTTCCAATCAACTTGATCTTCAATACTTTGTTGATACTGCTGAGATGATGTTCAAACTAGCAGTAGAAGTTAAAGAAAGATTAAATATAAGATTGGAATTTGTTAACATTGGTGGGGGCATAGGGATTCCCTACCACCCTGAAGAAGAAGCGGTAGATTTAGAACTTATGGGTAGAGGTATAAAATTAAAGTATGAAGAAATAATAAAGGGGAACAACCTCCATCCCCTGGCTGTATATATGGAATGTGGGCGGATGATAACCGGTCCTTATGGTTATTTAGTTTCAAAAGCAATTCACAAAAAAGACATCTATAAAAAGCATATAGGTTTGGATGCCAGCATGAACGATCTTATGAGACCAGGTATATATGATGCTTATCATCATATTACAGTGATGGGTAAAGAAGAGGAGGCAAAGACAGAGACCTATGATGTAACCGGATCTCTTTGTGAATCAATTGATAGGTTTGCGGTTGATAGGAAATTACCCAAAATCGATGTTGGTGATACTTTTGTAATACATGATACCGGTGCCCATGGACATGCGATGGGCTTTAATTACAATGGCAAGTTAAGAGGAGGAGAACTGCTCTTAAGAGAAGATGGCCAGGTTATTGAAATAAGAAGGGCAGAAACAGTTGAAGATTATTTCAGAACTCTAGATTTTGAGAAGTTAAAAAAATTTAAACAATAATATACAGATATGATACTTATAAAGCTTCTACTGATTAATATTTTCAGTTGGAGCTTTTTCATTTTTATATGATATATATCACAGATATTATAAATATATCACTATATAATCAAGTTATAGTACAGGTAAAAATAATATTTATAATGATAAAAGTTGAGTTAATTTAACGGCAAAACAAAAAACAGAGTTATTAAGTGGTATGATATTTGACTTTCCTCGGGGCATGTCCATCAGGTTTTACGTGCTAAACTTTATAACTTAAAGGTCTGTTTATTAAAAAATGTGGAATAATAGCAGAAGAGAAAAGATTTTAAAAAAAATCAAAGATTATTATAATGAGAAGGGGGGCAATTAAAATGAGTGTTATTAAATTAGAGAATATAGAAACAGAAAAAAACAAGCGAGGAATCAAAACAAAAAATATAATAAAGAATGATAATGTAGAGGTTAAAAATTTAATTTTAGAACAGGGTGATGTTATCCCAGCTCACCAGGTTTCAGTAGATGTTTTATTTCATGTAATAGAAGGGCAGGGTTCCATCATGATAGGAGAAGTGGTCTATGGATTGAAAGCAAAAGATTTTATAAGCTGTCCTCCTAATACTCCAATGAAAGTGATGGCTGATAAGGGTGAGAAATTTAGGGTATTAAATATAAAAACGCCATCTTTATAATTAATAAAATCAATTACTTTAACTGAGACAGACATGTGCTGTGTTTTTTTATGAAGAGTTTGACCTTCTTTGACTTTGATTAAATTATATTGTATAATATAAAGAGAATGAAAAGATATTAATCATTTTGGAGGGATATGAAGATGAGAATGGAAGATTTTACACGCAAAGCACAAGAAGCTTTAGCTGAAGCTCAGCATATTGCTGAAGACAGAGGTAATCAGGAGATTTATCCTGCCCATTTATTTTTATCTCTAATTGAAGATGATCAGGGCATTATGATTCCTCTTTTAGAAAAACTTGGAATAAACTTATCTGTTTTTAAAAAAGATTTGAATAAAATTATAGAAGATTTGCCCAAAGTATATTCAGATCAGGGACAACTATATATGTCTCAAAAATTAAATGATGTACTTAGAAAAGCCAGACATGAAGCAAAAAAGCTTAATGATGAATATATCTCTACAGAGCATTTTTTATTAGGACTGCTGTCATCAAAAAAAAGTAAGACATATAATTATCTTAATTCAAAAAACATTGATCTCAAAAAAGCAAAAGAGGCAATAGAAAGCATAAGAGAAGGTGCAAAGGTGACTTCTCAAGAAGCCGAACAGCAGTATAATGTTATAGAGAAATTTACAATAGATATAACCGAACTGGCTAGAGACGGGAAACTAGATCCAGTTATAGGTAGGGATGAGAGGATTAGACGTATTATGCAGGTTCTTTCTAGAAGAAGAAAAAACAACCCTGTTTTAATAGGTGAACCCGGAGTGGGCAAGACTGCTATTGTGGAAGGATTGGCTCAGAGAATAGTAAATGGTGATGTGCCGGAAGCACTAAAAGATAAAAAAGTTATTAAATTAGATATGGGTTCATTAATTGCAGGCACAAAATTTAGAGGAGAATTCGAAGACAGATTAAAATCGGTATTAAAAGAGATAAAAAAAGCAGAAGGTCAGATTATACTTTTCATTGATGAGATGCACACAATAGTTGGAGCCGGAGCTGCAGAAGGGGCCATGGACGCATCTAATCTACTAAAACCTGCATTGGCTAGAGGCGAACTGCACTGTGTGGGTGCTACCACCTTAAATGAGTATAAGAAGTATATTGAAAAAGATGCAGCATTAGAAAGAAGATTTCAACCTGTAAAAATATCTGAACCATCTGTAGAAGATACTATTTCAATATTAAGAGGACTTAAAGAGAAATATGAAATCCATCACGGTGTAAGGATTCAGGACAGTGCCCTAGTTGCTGCCGCTGAACTTTCTGAAAGATATCTGACAGAGAGATTTTTACCTGATAAAGCAATAGATTTAGTGGATGAAGCAGCCTCGAAATTGAGAATAGATATAGATTCAATGCCTTTAGAGATTGATGAGTTAAACAGAAGAATTAGAAGGCTTGAAACTGAAAAAGAAGCATTAAAACAGGAGGAAGATAAAGAATCGCAGGAGAGATTGGAAGAATTAAAAGTAAAGATTAACGAATTAAAAGAAAAAAGAGATCCCCTTTTAGCTCGTTGGGATCAAGAAAAAGAGCTCATCCAAAAAAGGCAAAAATTAAATGAAGAGATTGGCAAAATCAAGGTAAAGGCAGAAAATGCAGAAAGAGAAGCAGATTATGAAAAAGCAGCCAGATTAAGATATGGCGAGTTAAATGATTTGGAAAAAAAGTTAGAAAAAACAAAAGAAAAAATTGAGAATATGGAAAAAGAATTTAATGTTCTTAAAGAAGAAGTAACATCTGAGGATATTGCTGGTATAGTTTCGTCCTGGACAGAGATCCCTGTACAGGAGCTTATAAAAGATGAAAGAGAGAAATTAGTTTATCTCGAAGAAGAGCTTGCCAAGAGGGTTGTGGGTCAAAATGAAGCTATAACAGCTGTCAGCAATGCAATTAGAAGATCAAGAACAGGTCTACAAGATGTTGATAGGCCCTTAGGGTCTTTTATATTTATGGGGCCTACCGGAGTTGGAAAAACCGAACTTGCTAAAACGCTTGCTGCTTATTTATTTGATGATGAAAAAAATCTGGTAAGACTCGATATGTCTGAATATATGGAAAGACATGCTGTGGCTAAATTAATTGGTTCACCACCTGGTTATGTGGGTTTTGAAGAAGGTGGCCAGTTAACAGAAAGAATAAGGAGGCAGCCTTATTCAGTAATATTACTTGATGAAATTGAAAAGGCTCATCAGGATGTATTCAATATTTTACTGCAGATATTAGATGATGGAATATTAACAGATAGTCAGGGTAATGAAGTGAACTTCAAAAATACAGTAATTATAATGACTTCAAATATAGGTTCTGATTATATCCAGGATCTGGATGATGAACAAGAGATGAGAAAAAGAGTTACTGAAGCCCTTAAGTCTAATTTCAGACCTGAGTTTATAAATAGAGTAGATGAAAAAATAATATTCCGTTCCTTAAGCAAAGAAAACTTGTTGGATATAGTTGAAATAAAGATTAATGATCTTAGAAAGAAATTATCTGAACGCGATTTAAAGATAGAAGTAACAAAAGAAGCTAAAGAAGAAATAATGGAATTAGGCTATGATCCTACTTTTGGAGCAAGACCTATAAATAGGGCAATTCAAAAATATTTAAAAGACCCAATGGCGATGAAGATGTTAGAAGGTGTTATTAATGAAGGTGATAAAGTAACTATTGACTACAGGGATAAATTCATATTTAAGACAGTTTAATAAAAGGCCACCCCGCTTTTTTAAAGCGGGGTTTTTTAAGTTTTTAATTAAAGGTATCTTGAAAATTTTATAGAAATGAGTAATAAAGCAAATATTAAAACAAATAAAGGAAATGGTATTTTATGTTTAATAAAAGAAAAACCATCATCACCATAGTAGTTGTTTTATTGATTATAATAACAGCTGGATTTTTTTATATAAATCAAAGTTATAAACCCCTACAGGGCAATGATATTTTTCTTAATAAGGATTATGTGACCGAATTTGACAAGTATTATCTGATCAATAAAGATAGTGAAAAAAATTCTGCTTTAATATTTTATCAGGGAGGAAAAGTACAAGAGACAGCCTATGTTCCTCTCTGTGATTTGATCAGCCAGGAGGGTTATACTGTCTTTTTGATTAAAATGCCCTTTAACCTGGCAGTTTTTGATATTAACAGAGCTTCTCTCGTTTTGGATCAATATAGAAATAACTATGATAATTGGTTTTTAGCAGGACATTCTTTAGGAGGTGCCATGGCAGCTGATTATATTTCAAAACAAAAAGAAAATGATTTTAAAGGTCTTATATTTCTGGCTGCTTATCCGGCTGAAAGTTCTAATTTATCTAAAAGAGATATAGCTGTACTTTCTATTACATCCTCTCAAGATGAGATAATTGATCAAAACAAACTAACAAAAGCAAAAAAATATTTGCCATTTGGCACACAATTTAATATTATTAAAGGGGGTAATCATGCTGGCTTTGGTAACTATGGCCCACAAAAAGGAGATGGAGATGCTGAAATAACAAAAAAAGAACAATGGGAGCAGACTGTTGATCTGATTGTAAATTTCATAAAAGAAGTTGAATAAAAGAGTTATGAAAAATTATCCTTACATTAGTTTGGTTTTTTAAAATCAAAGAGGGAGGCTAAGATAGTGAAAATAAAAAATATTGGTCTCACTATTTTATTAATTGGAGCGGTTCTGTTGATTGGTAACGGTATCTATAATTTGTTTATTGAATTTTTGCAAAATACGAATTTAAGTTTGTTAGTTAGATTGGGTATATATGGAGTAATTTTTGGGACGATTATTATCATAATTGGCCTTGTTAAGGAAAGGCTCAAAGACAAAAAAGATGAAAACTTTTAATTTATATAAAACTTAATTATCTTAGCTTTAAATATGTCTGGGAGGAAATCATATGAGTATACTTATAACAGGTGGAGCCGGTTTTATTGGCTCCAATTTAGTAGATAAGTTAATTAAATTAAATAAAGATGTTATAGTTGTAGATAATCTTTCTAGTGGAGATAAACAAAATATAAATTCTAGAGCTACTTTTTATAATATTGATTTAACCGATAACGATTTAGAAGAAGTCTTTGCAACCAATGATATTGAATATGTTATTCATCTGGGGGCCCAAGTCGAGGTCTCCAGTTCTATTAATAATCCGATAAAAGATAGTAAAACAAATATTCAGGGCAGTATAAATTTATTTGAAAACTGCAAAAAATATAATATAATAAAAGTTGTATATGCTTCTTCAGCAGCAGTATATGGAGATCCTATCTATTTACCGATTAATGAGGATCATCCTATTAGAGCAATGTCACCTTATGGAGTGAGCAAATACACTCCTGAAAAGTATTTAAGATATTATAACCATGAACACGGTTTAGACTATACAATATTAAGATATTCCAATGTATATGGACCCCGCCAATCATCTATTGGAGAGGGAGGAGTAATCGCAATATTTATTGATAGGATGTTGAAAAATAAAAGACCTATAATATATGGAGACGGTAAGCAGAGCAGAGATTTTATCCATGTTTTTGATGTTGTTAATGCCAATGTTAATGCCTTACAGAAAGCCAATAGAAAAAAAATAAATATTTCCACAAGATCTGAGACAACAGTTAATAGGGTTGTTAAGATTATTAATGATTTGTTAGATAAAGACTTAAACCCGGTATATGAGGAAATAAGAAAGGGAGATATAAGACACAGTATATTAGATAATTCCAGCGCA
>JAGYMU010000073.1 GCA_018399995.1 Halanaerobiales bacterium
TCCTCCCTACTATATTTTTGGTTTTAAAAGTTTATATAAAAATAAAAACCCTCATTCCCTATACTAGGGACGAGAGTATAATACCCGTGGTGCCACCCTTTTAAACCTTTTAAGGTCCACTTACAAGGATAACGGTCTGCGCCGAGCAGAGTTACTATTATTTCTCTCTGCCTATCATGGGTGGATTCAAATATATTCCCTGTTAATTTCCAGCAGCCATTAACTTTCTATAAAAAAGAAATATAATTTACTATTCCCAGTCAACTATTTAACGCTATTAATATTTTTAATAATTATAATACAAATTAACATTAAATGCAATAAATATTTTTGAAATTGATTCTTTTTTGTTAAATTTGCCTTTTTTATATTGTACTAAATTGGACATACATTTTTTTCAAAATAATACTGTTTTGTCCGCGCATACTACTTTTAACCAATTTAACCAAGTAAGCCTTTTTTTGAATCAGGCTGGGGATGAATTGGCTATTTTTATTTTTTAGTCAATCTAAAAAAAATAAAATTCTTTTGTATCTATCTTCATAAATATGAACCCTTTTTTGATATAATACTACAAATTTATAATAAGAAGAAGTTAAACAATAAATATTCATAAAAACACTAGATACGCAAAATTTCTTTTAAACTATCATTTTATATGGATACCGAAATATAGAAAAACATTTTAGATAATCCTGAAATAAATAAGTTGGTTTCAGATACTATCAATGAATTAGCTGATAATGCTGGAAATTTGTGTTCTGAAATTATTCAAAACTATATTGAAAATCAAAGGTAATTAAAATGCAAATAACCTATGTCTTAAAATTGCTAAAATTAACTAAAAAAACAGAATATATTTCAAAATAATATCGGAGAGAAGTCAAATCAACATGCATAAGCTGAAATAATATTTTTGGATTATTTTAGTTATAACAATTCTCAACCTTGACCTGATAATTTTTATCATAGATATGTATAAATAAATATCTATATTTCATGCAAAATATTCTTTATCTAATATTGACATAACAACAATAGAAGTATATCTATTATTATTATAATATCTATCTCTTAATACTCCGTCTTTTTTAAAACCTTGTCTTTTATATAGAAACTCCACTTTTTTATTTGTGGCAAAAAAATCCAACCATAATTTATGATATTTGAGATCTTCAAAAGTATATATTTTCATTAACTTTAAAAATTCACTACCATAGCCTTCGTTCTTTTTATCTATGACAACTCTTCTGATTTCAATACTTTTATTATCACTTTGTAAACCAGCAACTATTGCATATCCTATTTTCTTATTTTTCTTGTCTTCAATAATGACATGTAAAATATCTTCATCATTTATAGCCTCTATATGCTTTTCTTTTGACCACTGGAAAACATTATCCCGGTTTTCAGGAGCATTTTCTAATTCAATAACAAAATCCAAATCTTTTATCTTTGTTTTTTTAATTAATATTTTATCAAGCTCTTTTATAAGATCACTCATTATATATTCCTCCACCAAATTTAAAATCTGTTAAATGCTTACTATTTAACTCAAGTATTTTCTATTATTATTGTAAATGTAATAAAAGAAGTCATAAATCTTTTAAAGGAGTAATATATATGCTTAATCATGGAAGTAGAGATTTTAGAGATTTTTTCAACAAATCCAAAAAAGAAATATCGGGTAATAGGGACTTTAGAGATTTCTTTAAAAATAAAAATAATAAGTAGTGATTTTATATAAGGAGGTGGATTACCACCTCCTACAATATTTTTTAAAGTATATTGCCGTTATCTTTAGATATTAATTCTTTATCTTTAACTATAATTCCTCCATTTATAAAAACTCATTTAAAACCTTCACCTGTAACTTCAAGATTATCACAGGTTGCGATATCTTATATTTTAGCTCTTCTATCTTAATTCATCTTCTCTACTGATAGAGATGTCAATTTTTTTATTCCTTCTTCTAAGCTTACTAACTTCTTTTGTTTAATAAATAAATTACATATTAAAATACAATGAAATCAAACTATTATAAAAAGCCCCTCTCTTATTAAAGAAAGGAGCTCAATATATTTTATACTGTTATATATATATTCTAGGAACCCTTTTGGTTATATCACAGGTGATCTCATAATTTATTGTCCCTATTATATCAGCCATCTCTGTTGCAGGAAATTCTTCCTCGCCCTGTTGGCCGATTAAGATTACTTCATCACCTATTTCAACATCCTTTATATTGGTTACATCGACCATAAATTGATCCATACATATTCTGCCCCGAATGGGAGCCCGCTGGCCGTTAATTAATACCTTTCCTTTATTGGAAAGAAGTCGTGAATAGCCATCTGCATACCCCATCGGGATTGTGGCTATTTTTGCTTTCTTTTTTGTTATATAAGTAGCTCCATAACTTATCCCTGTCCCGGGGGGTACTTCTTTTAGATATATTATTTTAGCCTTCCAGCTTAAAACTGGTTTTAACTGAAAATCTTCATTTACTTCATGTGATGGCCTTAAACCATACATCATAATTCCCGGTCTGACCATATTTAAAGCCATTTCTGGAAGATCTATTATCGTGGCACTATTAGCAGCCTGTTTGATTGGTATAGTAATATTTTCTTCTTCTAATTTATCAATTACCATTTGGAAAAGGTCCCATTGATTATAAGTGTATTCCTTATCTTCTTCATCAGCTTTTGCAAAATGAGTCATTAATCCTTCAACTTCTAGATGTTTAAATGAGTTAACTCGTTTGATAAAATTTACTGCATCCTCGGGAAATACTCCAATCCTTCCCATACCAGTATCTATCTTGACATGAACTTTTTTTAATATACCCTTTCTCCCTGCAAGTTCATCTAATCTTTCAGCACTTTCTAATTTAGAAACAGTCGGAATCAAATCATGTCTTATTAATATAGGAATCTGTCCTGATAATACTTCCCCTAAAATCTGGATGGGGAGTTCAAATCCACCCTCTCTCAGCTCTCGGCCCTCTTCAGGCAGGGCGACAGCCAACCTATCTGTACCTGCCTCTACTGCTGCTTTTGCAACCGGTAATACACCGTGACCATAGGCATCAGCTTTTACGACAGCCATGATTAGGGTGTCCTCAGGCACATTTTTTTTTACCTGTTTTAGGTTAAATTTTATATTATCTAAATTTACTTCTGCCCAGACAGGTCTTGTAAGTTTACTCTTCTTCATTATAGTCTCCTCTTAATGATTTAACCATAAATGTCGCTACATCATCTCCATGAGTCCCACGACCATATCCAGCATCGAGGCCGGCTTTTACAGCCATTTCATTATTGACCTGGGTACCACCCGCAATTAAGATCAGATCATCTCTAATGCCTTTTTCAACACAGAGATCATTTAACTTTTTCATGTTGGTCCTGTGAACTTCATTATGACTAATAATCGTACTTATTAATATCGCATCTGCATTTGTCTCTATAGCAGCATCAACAACCTTGGATATGGGAGCTGAAGTTCCTAAATAAGTTACTTTTATACCAAACTTTTCAATACCTCCGTGTTTAATATCAATAATTTCTCTCATTCCAACGGAGTGTTCATCTTCACCTACGGTTGCTGCAACAACACTTAGTGAGTTTTCTTCCACAAAACCTCTGATCTCTTCATAAGGTAGGACCTCTTCTTTTTCAGGAATTTCTAATTTGTTTTTGTCAATAGAAAAATCAACCCATCCCTTCACCTCACATACGGTCCCTTCAGCCGGCTGCATAACTTCTTTATGAATAACTTCAGGGTCTTTTAAGTTCATCTTTTTAGCTATCTCAAGGGCTGCATATTCAGCTACTGTTTCACTTTCTGGAATAAACATTGTTACATTAACCCAGCCGTCTCCCAGCCATTGTACTTCTGGTTTGACCATATTGTTTTCACGGAAATCTTCTGTTTTTTCTAATCTTTTTTCAACATTATCTTCCAGGTCTAATTCATCTATAAAATCTATTTTATCTGAATCATGTAATGTACAACCACCTATTAAATCACAGGGCTTATCCAGATTGTCTGGTAGATTATTATATCCAAAATGTTCACAGACCGGTGCCATGTAATCTTCATCACGTAAAACTATTGAATTAGCAGCTACTCCACCATCTTTTTCTCTTACAATACCATCGCCATTTCTTTCGGGATATTCGCCCGAGTCAACAAAAAAACCTTCAGATACAGCCTGGAAGTAACCTCCTACTTCAAGAATTTCTTCCATAAATAATATGGATCTTTCTTTTAATTCTCTGGCCTTCTCTTTTAAATAACCCTCATCAGTTTTCAGTTCTACTAGATCTTTTAGTCCATCCATACCTGCAAAGGCCTGTTTAGCAGTGTCAACTGCCTGAACATTAAAGTAATGCCAGGGAACATTTCTCCCCTCATCAGGGGTGATTGTGCTTTGTAGATCTGCTGATGTTAATTCGGAAAGAAGTAAGTTCAAAGTATGAGTTACTGTAGCTTCTCTTATGGATGATTGCATGTATTTTGTATTCTGCTGTGCTCTAAATTTAAATTCATCAAATAATTCCCTGAGTGCAATTGCATATGGTAAATTCAATCTTAAATCAGGAGCTGGTGGTGCCACAGGCGGAACTGTTGATAGTGAAATCTTGTCCTTAGGCATACCAGCTTTTACAGAAAACATGGAGTTTATGGCATGTTGGACAAAAAGCTCAGGCATAACTTTCCAGGCCTGCCGGGCTGTCGCATTTGCATTATGGGCACCATCAATTTGCAGCATACCGGTAGAAGCCATAATCTTTTTAGCAACAGCGGCATCTACAAAAGATCTGTACATATTTATATCTCTGTAAAGTACATTATACTGAGGATCCTGATGAGCACCATTTACACCTTCTTCTGCAAAAAGCACAGCTATCTCTGATCCAGCTACCCCACTAACATAGGAATGGAAATTGATTGGCCTGCCCACTTCATCTTCAATATAATCTAAAGCCTTACGGGTAGCTCTAATCTGTTTCCTCGTAATAGGTATGCCACCTACACCTTCTGGTGTGCCTTCAATTAGACCATCAAAATGGCTCTGTCCAGCTGTTCTAATAACCATAATGTGGTCAGCCCCATGCCAGGCTGCCATTCTCATTCTTCTTATATCATCTTCAAAACGACCCGAAGCGATCTCAGTTGTAATAACCGGTTCGGGCTGTGGATCGATATTATTAAAACCTCTAGCAGCCGGAAGGGGAACACTGTTTTTTAAGCCCTCAGAAGTTTCTTTGTATTGAAAAGGACCTATCTTTTGATCTTCTACTTTTGTTCTCCAGGTCCATCCTCTGCGACGGGGGCGGTAATTTTTTATGTCTTTTAATATTTCTTCTATATCAATTTTCTTTTCCGGATTCAAATCCATTAACTTTCACCCCCATCAAATAATTTTTTAAGCTCTTCTTTATCATATTTTTCATTTCCGATATCTAGCCCTACTTCTTTAATAGGTCTGTCTTCTTGTTTTGCCATCTTATATACAACATGTCCTGCACCTTTGCCTAATAGATCTGCCTGAACTACCTGATTAACAATAGCTTTTGCATCCAGACTATTAAAACCCATTCTGAGTAGTACAGATCTCTCTATAGAAGCAGAGGTGTGTGTTTTAGATAGATCAATTAATGGATCTACTAAATCTTCCGCTAGTTCCCAAAATCTTGCTTTTAATTCTTTATCTGATAAACCTTCAAGGTGACTGCGCCTTTCTTCAAAGTCATCTTCTCTTTTAATAGGCATCAGAACACTTCCTTTCTCAATCAATTTACTTTAATTTTTAAAATCAAGGCTCTGTTTTAATAATTTTAAGGCAATCTGTGGGTATTTTCTACTCATTAAACCCATAGAGGCCATTATATAATGATTGTCTATAAGTGCTTCAGCTGTTTGGGGAGGAAATAGAGCCTTTTTATTCACATCCTTAACTTCTTCTAATATCTCTTTACCCCTTTTTAATCTGGTCAATGCTCCCCCTGTACCTATTACCCATTTTACAGCTGTTAAGTCTTTACCTTCAGCTACAGTAGTTCGACCACTGGGTCCGTAAAGATCTCTATATTTCCCACAGTGCCTCTCAATTGCTGTTAAAGCAGCTTTTTTTGCCAGATGGAAAATATATCTCTCTTCCTCCTCATCTCGGGGAATCGGAGCTAGATCTTCTCGTTTTTCTAATCCCACATTATCCTCAATCATCTCAAAAACATAAGGAGCATTTAAATAAACTCCCAAATCCCCTTCAACCGTTCGCTTTGCCTCCGGTTCAGGGCTAATTAATAATTCTTTAACATTTAAAGAGTCTTCAGTCACCGAATGAACATCTGTAGTAGCTCCGCCCACATCGATAGTAACCAGATTTCCAATATCTTTTTTGAGCAGCTGAGAAGCCTTCATTACAGCCCCGGGAGTGGGCATCATATTTATAGAAAGCATCGGCTTGATTTTGGACATACCGGGAGCTCTAACTATATGTTTGGCAAACACATCATGGATTATACTGCGTGTTTCCTCAATATTTAAAGTATCGATCTCAGGATAGACATTCTCAGCTACTATTATATGTTTTTCTCTATCTTCAAAAATTTGTTTTACTTCTTGTTGTAAAACCTTATTCCCTGCATATATAAACGGCACATCAATATCCAATGAACTTAACTTTTTTGCATTATATAATATTACATCTTCTTCACCATAATCAACTCCTCCGGCCAACAAAATTATATTCGGCTGGATTTGTCTTAATTCTTCTAATTGGAAATCACGTAATCTCCCTGCTGTAACCTGCTTTATTACAGCTCCGGCTCCCAAAGCAGCTTCTTCTGCTGCTTTAACAGTCATGTCTTTTACCAGACCATGCACTGTCATTTTAAGGCCACCGGCTGCACTGCTTGTTGCCATAAACTCTTTATAATCTAATTTATCTATATTTATTTTCTCTTCCAAATCTGAAATAGCTCCCTTTAATCCTACAGTAACATCTCCTTCTAAAACAGAAGTGGGTGCAAAACCCTGACCAATAAAATCAGGGCTTTTAGTATTAATCTTATCAAAAGCATTAACTAAAGTAGTTGTGCTTCCTATTTCAGCTATTAATAGATCAACTTTCATGTTTTAACCTCCAACTATGGTGAGCTCAAATTCCTTTTTGAGTATTTCTTGGGTTTCCGCTTTTGATTTTTTAATTTCATCAGCTAAAAACTGAAGATCTACTTCATTAATCTCTTTAACATTTGTATCTTCAATAACCTTTCTTAAATATGACCTTTTAAGTTTTTCGAGGTCTACATCCCTTGCCTTTATTTGAGAAGGATGTTCGGGAATGATGACTGATTTACCGGCTTCTTCTTGATCAGGATCTCCATTTTTTACATCGATACCGTTTTCCTTCGCAAAATTCAACTGGGCCATAGGGTGTTTCCCGGCTCCGGTGTACTCTGTTTCTTGTACAACTATTATTTGATCTTCATCCATCTTCTGAGCTAAATCAAAGGCAGCTGCCAGGGAAGTATTACCAGCCGGGCCTCTTTCCATTCCTTCAATTTGAGCCAGTGCTTCTGTAATATAAAATACCTCTCCCTGTTTAACAGTTACATATTCATCCATATACCTTAAAGCTCTGGCAGCATTGCGGGGCACATCTGCTCTATCTGGCCAGGTTGCAAAGGGCACTCCAAATCCTGTATGGCCTGTAGTAAATGACTTTCTATTAAAATCATAGTCACTTGCCATGTGTAAACCGCTCAAATCAACACTGGCAGCTACTATCTTTGTCTGCTCTGCTCCAGCTTTAATTAATCCACGGGAAGTACCTGTCAGGTTTCCTCCTCCAGCATGTGTTATAATGACTGCATCTGGGTTTTTGCCTTCTCTCTCTTGTAGCTCCTGCACTATTTCATAGCCTAAAGGTTCTACTCCTGCAATACCAAAAGGGGTATAAAGAGAAGCATTAAAATAACCTGTATCCTCCAATACCCTCAAAAATATATAAAATAATTCAGGTCCAACACTAAGCTGGAGTACTTCTGAACCATATGCCTCACATTTTCTGCCTTTTTCAAGTATTTCGGGCTGACCAACCCCGCGGCTGTCAAAAACCTCCTGTACAATAATAGTCTCTAAATTACGCATAACTGCCTGTGAAGCAACTGCTGCTCCGTAATTACCACTGGTCGCAGCAACTACACCAGGATAACCTTCTTTTTCAGCATGGTAAACAGAAACCGAGGCTCTTCTGGCCTTGTAACTACCAGATGGATTGGCAGCTTCATCTTTTAGAAAAATTCTAGCACCTTTACCTGAAGGGGCCAACTTTCTTGCCAGTTTACTGATGTTTTTAAGTTCTATAAATGGTGTTTTGCCAACTGCTGTTTCACTTTGTATTTTAACTATCTCATCCAATTTATATCCTACTTCTGACATCATTCTTTCATAGTCAAAGCCTACTTGACCGGTAGAAAACTGTGCATAGTCTATACCAACCGCTTTTTTCATTATTTCATTTTTCCGTGCCATAACTGAATTGTAATCATTTGCTGCCAATCTCTACACCTCCTCTTCTCT
>JAGYMU010000074.1 GCA_018399995.1 Halanaerobiales bacterium
TATTATAATCATAAAAAAATTACTTTTAATGTAATAAATTTTTTTAGGGAGATTATTTTTATAAAAAAAAAGAAAAAAACTTCGAAAAAATCGAAAAGTTTCTATATAAGTCAGTTAAATTACTATTTTACCTAAGTAAATTTAACATTTTTATATATTTGTTTAGTCATTATTGCTTTCTTTTTTTAAGGACTGGAATTTGTTGTATATTATTAAGTTTTTTATTACAATCAAGATATTTATTAATAATTTGAATTATATTTCAGCTAAACAAATAGCTGCTTTGATTGCATTATAGCTTACCTCATCTGGTAAGTCTTTTTTTATTGGCTGTAGTCTTTGTGTGCCTTTTTCCTTTATAAGAGAAAATATCTGTTCTTTAAATTTGTCAGGTATTAATGAATCGATATTAATATTAAGGCCTTCTTTTTTACATCGAATAAGATGATTTTCAATGGTATTTATTGTGAGCCCTCTTTTTTTAGATATTTCTTCTAAAGATTTACCTGATTTAAATAACTCAGCTGTTATTAGGTGACTTTTTTTAGTAGAATTTTTGGAGTTAGAACTTCTTTTTTTAATAAAAGTACAAATATCATTATCTACATCATTGTTTTTTAGATAGTTTCTAATAAGATCCATAAAGAACTTTCCATATTTTTTGAACTTAACTGAACCTACTCCACTTATTTTTAACATTGAGTACCGTTTTGTGGGATATTTTTGACTCATCTCACGGAGAGTACTATCATGGAATATTACATAGGGAGGTACACTCTCCTTATCAGCGAGTTCTTTACGCAATTTCCTTAAGATATCAAACAGTTCATTATTACTGCTAATTTTATGTAGTTTTTCTTGTTGTTTTTGCCTTACTTTCAACTTTCCTTTTAACACTTTATAAGATTTCTTATTTAACTTAACAACTGGATACTTACTTTCAGTAATATCTAACAGTCCATCAGCAACAAGTATATTTATTTTATTTTTAACCTGCTTTATTGTATAAGAAGACAGTATATTATATGTTGATAGTGTGTCAAAGTTGTTATTCAGAATCTTTTTATTTTTTGAGCCTGTTAGAACCTGAGCAACTACTGTAATTCCCCAGCGTTCTTCTAAACGATAAACACATGACAATATCTTTTGGGCTTCTTTACTTATATCTATAAGTTCATAGTCATCATTACAATTACTGCAGTTATTACATATATCCATACTATTTTTATCATTGAAGTATGAAAGTATATAACCTCTAAGACATTTTGTTGTATGGCAGTAATCAACCATCTGGCGCAGTTTTTTTAATTGGTTTTGCTGTCTTTTTTTTGTACTTTCTCCCTGTTCAATTAAAAACTTTTGAATATGCTTATCACCGGGAGAATAAAGTAAAATACAGTCACTTGGTTCACCATCTCTACCAGCTCTACCTGCTTCTTGATAGTATGACTCTATATTTTTAGGCATATTATAATGAATAACAAAACGAACATTGGATTTGTCAATACCCATTCCAAAAGCATTTGTAGCTACAACAATATCAATATTATCATATAGAAAAGCCTCTTGTGTACTTTGCCTCTCTTTATCTGTTAAGCCTGCATGGTAGCGTCCTACACGGTAACCAGCTGAAGTTAACAACTCATAGGATTTATTTACTTTTTTACGGGTTGCAGCGTATATTATGCCACTCTCATCCTTGTTTGTTTTAATATAATCTAATAAAAATTGATCCTTATAGATACCTTTTTTTAATATAAATCTTAAATTTTTTCTGTCAAAACCACTAACATAGATATTAGGAGATATTAAGGATAATTGTTCTGTTATATCTTTTTTTACCTCTGGTGTAGCAGTAGCTGTAAAAGCAGCAACAACAGGTCTATTATTTATCTTTTCAATCATTTTACTAATATATAGGTAACTAGGTCTGAAATCATGTCCCCAGTGAGAGACACAGTGTGCTTCATCTACTGCCAATAATGAAATGTTTAAGGTATTCAATATATTCCAAAACTGAGAAGAGTTTAACCTTTCAGGAGCAATATATATTAACTTATATTCACCCTGTTTAGCTTTATCTAATCTTTTATTAATCTCAGTATAGTCTAAGGAACTATTTATAAATGTGGAATAAATATTAATCTTCTGTAAAGCATCAACCTGGTCTTTCATAAGTGATATTAAGGGTGATATAACGATAGTTACACCCGGAAAAATTACAGCTGGTATCTGATAACATACAGATTTACCTGAACCAGTAGGCATTACTGCAACGGTGTCTTGCTTTTTTAGTATGCTTGTAATAACAGATTTCTGGCTGTCTCGAAAATTATCATAGCCGTAATATTTTTTTAATATACTTTTTGCCTGTTCAATCAAGGACACTCTCCCCCTAATATCTTTATATATATTAAAATTAATGAAATATATGGTAACCTTTTAAAGAATAAATATTTCTATATAGAAGAAATCACGAGTATTTCCAGGATTAATATTAATGTTATCTATAGTCTTAATTTCTGTTATTTAGCTGCTTTTTGACGCATTTTATCGTTTAAGATCTTTTTTCTAAGTCTTATTGCATCAGGAGTGATTTCTACAAGTTCATCATCTTTAATAAACTCGAGAGCTTCTTCTAAAGTAAATGTTTTAGGAGGAGCAAGATTAACAGAATCATCAGAACCAGCAGCTCTTGTATTTGTAAGTTTCTTGTTCTTACAGGGGTTTACAGTTAGATCATTATCTTTATTATTCATCCCTATTATCATACCTTCATATACACGGATTGTTGGTTTTATAAAGATTGTACCCCTCTCACTTAAATTGTCTAAGGCATAAGCCATTGCTTTACCATTGTTTTGAGAAATGAGTACCCCATTGGTCCTTTGGGGTATTTTACCTTTGTATTCTTCATATTTTTCAAAGGAACGAATTAATGTTCCTTCTCCACTAGTATCATTTATGAATTCACTCTTATATCCAATTAACCCTCTTGTTGGAGCTAAATAGTTTAATTTGATATATTCGGTGTCTCTTTTCATAGACTGCATTAAACCTTTTCTTTGGTTGAGTTTTGATATAACAGAACCGGAGTACTGCTCTGGTACTTCAATTAAAACTCTTTCAATTGGTTCTAATAGTTTATTACCTTCTTTATGGTATAGAACCTCTGGTTTGGATACAGAGATTTCATAACCTTCTCTTCGCATATGTTCTAGCAGTATAGATAAGTGAAGTTCTCCTCTACCAGATACTTTAAAACCTTCACTTCCTGGTAATTTTTCTACTGTTAAACCAACATTGACTTCTTTTTCTTTTTCTAATCTAGCCTGAATATTTCTATTAGTAAGGTACTTACCACTTTCTCCTGAAAAAGGAGAATCGTTTATGGAAAAGTTCATTGAAAGAGTTGGTTCTTCTATTTCTATCATTTGCATCGGTTTAACATTACCTACATTACATACTGTTTCCCCGATAGATATATGGGGTATTCCAGCAACAGCGACAATATCTCCACTTCCAGCACTTTTAATAGAAGTTTGATTAAGTCCCTGATATCCAAATAGTTCGGTTATCTTTTCTTTATTTATTGATCCATCCCTTTTTGATACTGCAACTTTTTGATTTTTACTTATACTACCACTATATATTCTTCCGATACCAATTCTGCCTAAGTAATCATCATAGGCTAAGTCATGGATTTGCAGCTGTAGGGGATCATCATTGTAATCTGGATAAGGGTCAACATGTTCAATTATAGTATTAAACAATGGCTCTAAATTATTACTATCTCCATCGATTTCTAAATTAGCTATACCTTCTTTGGCAACACCGAAGATAATAGGAAACTCCAGCTGTTGATCATCAGCCTGCAGATCTATAAAAAGATCTAATACCATATCAACTACTTCTTCAGCTCTTTCATTGTTCTTATCCATTTTGTTTATGAATAAAATAGGTTTAATTCCCTGTTCTAAGGATTTTTTTAATACAAACCTGGTCTGTGGCATTGGACCTTCACTTGAATCAACAACCAATATAGTTGTATCTACTGCTTTGATTATTCTTTCGACTTCTGATGAGAAGTCTGCATGACCAGGAGTATCTACAATATTTATCTTATATTCATCATGTTCTATCGAACAGTTTTTGGCATAAATTGTAATACCGCGTTCTTTTTCAAGTTCGTTACTATCCATAATAAATTCTTCTACTTTTTCATTTTCTCTGAAAACACCACTTTGGTTTAAAAATGCATCAACTAATGTTGATTTTCCTGCATTTACATGGGCAATTACTGCCAGATTAATTATTTTATTATTTAACATATACTTTCCTTTCTTTCTTGTCTATCATTTTATAAGCAACATTATCCATTTTATACCTGAATTTGTAGATAATCAAGTATATAGGTGATTTAATGTTTAGATATTTATATTCTATACTATAATTTGTAGAAAAAAGAACTATTATTTTTTCAAAATGAAGATATATCCTCCCTACGAGAGAGGTGTTTAGTTAGTATCTCTCCTATATATTATTATGCTATTACTAGATGTCATTAACTTAAAAGATAACAACAAAATAAACTTGCTATGTTAGTAAAAATAGTCCTTTAAAGTTGAGTTATTTTTAAAACCATAAAAACTCAGAGCTTTAAAACATATCTAACATATTCTTTTCTTCAAAATATCTGCTTATTAATTCAGGTTCCTTTTTTAGAAGTTTTAAAATCTCATCTTCATCTAATAACTGTGATATTATACCAAATAATGCATAAAAAACATCATAATCAGTTTCCAACATTTCTTTTATTGAACTATAATCACCCTTTTTTATTTTTGCTAAATCTTTGGCTGTTTTGTTATTTTCCTCTTTTAAAATATCTTCATCAAATTTGTTATTTAAAATAATGTCGGGGTCCACCAATTTGATTGTAACAAAATACTTTAGTTGGTTTGAAAGAAAACTATTTCCATTTAACCTGATAATATCCTCTATATTTTTATCATATTCTATATTATCTCTTTTAGCTAAGAGCCATTTTACGTATTGATATATAAAATTTCCAGTATCGTATTCTTTATATTCGGTTAAAAGTCTCTCTATCCAATCTAGTGATTCATCATCGAAAATTGGTTCTTCAGTTAACTTAAGATTAAAAACTAAATTAGCCAGTTGGTTATCTAAAAACCTTATCTTTTCCTGTAAATCCAAATCTAAATTATTTTTCATGTATTCAATTATTTCAGCTTGTTGAATACTATTTAAATCTAAAAGAATACTTTTTATAGTTTTAACTGGGTCTTCTTTAAGTGAGTCATCCAGTAATTTATATAATTTTTTCATCTCATCAGTATTATCAATGTTTTTTAAAGTGAAAATATAGTTTTTAATATATTTTCTAATATTATCTAAGTTTTTTGTTTTTATATAATTCTTATCAAGAACAATTTTATAGTAGTGAGCAGCCTTTTTGTAATTTTGATTGTTATAGCAGAAATTGGCCAGTAAAATTGCAATTTCTTTTTTATTACTACTGTAACTGTAAAGTATTTTATCATTTTTTATAGCATATTCATAGCGCCAGAAATTATTAAAGAGTCTTGTTAAAAATAAGGGGACATCGTATTGCTTAGATATTATATCCTCTATTTTTTTTATATATTCTTCGGTAAGTTTTTTGTCAAAATCTAAAGCTTCAAGGACTTGAAGTGTTTTATTTAAATATTTTTTGTACTCCCTTGTAGTTATGTTTTTATAATATAATCTATATATATTATCTAAAGAAAGTTCAACAAGTTCTCTGGCATTTTTTTTAGTGCTTTCTTCTGTTTGTTTAAAACGGTTATAATTATCATCTAATAATCTAAGGCTTCTGTAAGTGAATTTGTTTTTTAGTAATGTATTGATTATATAATCTAGGTAAAATAAATTTTTATCAGTTAATTTATAAGCTTCAATTAATGTCTGATAACCTTTTTCTTTTTTATCCAAGTTTAAATTGATTTCCCCATTTAGTATATACAAATAAGAATTATTTCTGTTTTGTATTAGATTACTTGAAATTTCTTCGGCCTTCTCATACTTATTATTTTCAATCAGGCTTAAAATCAATTGGATTGCTGCATCATCTAAAATATCATCCTTAACTATCCTGTAGTGTTTTAAAAGATATTGTTCAGCATCCTTATGGTTTCCTAGTTCTGCTGAAAATATACCTGCCAATTCAGAATAAGCATATTCCACTGGATAATCTCTGTCAGCTTTTAGCGCCATTTTAAGAGCATTTTTTATGTCTTTTTTCTTACCATGTTTATTAATATTTTCTATTTGTTCGTTTAGTTTTTGATCATAATAATCCATGGATCTTCTGGGAGTGACCAGATTACAACATTTTTTATATTTCTTCCCACTTCCACAGGGACAGGGATCATTTCTTCCTATTTTATAGGATTTTACTTGATCTGTTGTGAGTTTATTGGATTCTTTTTCAATAAGTTCTTGATTATCTAAATCATCAGTATTTTCGAGATTAAAAAGGTTTTCAAAATCCAATGTAATACACCCTTTCTTTTTAATAATGATTATATATCATTACTCAATGTTTATTATACATGAAATGTCTATATATTTCATACTCAAATTGAATTTTTTTTAAAAGTTAAAAGTTGTTGATCCAGTTATCGAATACATATTAACGAGCTGCTTTAAGGCTGTGTATAAGACATTTAGGAGGTTAATTAGATTTGATCTTGAAATTGGTTGTTTGCTGATAATCTTATTCTCTAACATATATAATTCATATTTCTTTAAAGATTTTAAATTTTATCACTTCATTATAATCAGTCTTTTAAACAGGATTTTAGATTACTATTTATATAAATTAAATAATGTTTTTTAATGTCCTTTGGTAATGTGTAAAACATATTAAAATTTTTAAGAATAAAATATAGAAAAAAAATCAATAAAATTGTATAATTATAATAGATTTTATTATTTAACCAAAATATACATCAATATCATATTTTTACATCAATTTAATATTCTGTACTCTCATATATTTTACTTTTTCATAATAATCATATAAGATTTGGGTGTGTGATATTTTATCATAATACTGGAGGTGGTTAAATGACAAATAAGATTGAAGAAATCAAGGAAGATATAAGAAAATACATAAAAACTAAAGATATTATTGATGAAGAATGGATTGAAGATAAGTACCCGATAGATATTGCAGAAGCAATCTCAGAGATTAAGGAAGATAAAGTAAAAGAAATAACAGACATGTTTGATAATGAGGATTTAGCAGAAATTCTTGAACAGTCTGAAGAATATATGCAGACAAATATTTTAAAGACCAAATCGTATGATGAAATTATTGATATATTTTCCTATATGCCAAAAGATGTTATCACAGATATCATGGGTAATCTCCCGATATATATGAGTAAAGAACTCCTTACTCATATGAAACATTCTGAGGCTAAAGTTTTAAAAGAACTGCTCGGCTATGATATTGAATCTGCCGGAGGTTTAATGACAACCGAGTATATATTATTTAAAAAAGGACTTACTGTGGCTGAAGCCCTAAATAAAATCAAGGAGATCGAACCAAAGACAGAAGTACTGGATATGATTTATGTACAGAATAAGAAAAAGGAGTTAGTCGGGGTGGTTGAACTTAGGGATATATTTAACAGTCCTGATGGTACGAAATTAGAAGAAATTATGATTGACAATATAATATCAGTAGAACCGGAAGAAGACCAGGAAGTAGTAGCACAACTGGTAGCAAAGTATGATCTCTCTGTCATTCCGGTAGTGAATAAGAATAAGAGGCTGTTAGGTATAATCACATTTGATGATATAATCGATGTAATTGAAGCTGAAAACACTGAGGATATGTTTAGGATGGTAGGTGTAAATGAAGAAGAAAGTATAAACAGTCCTTTTTTCAAATCTGTCAAAAGGAGATTACCTTGGCTTTATATTAATCTGGGTACCGCTTTTCTTGCAGCTATAACAGTAGGACTTTTTGAAGATGTTATAGCTCAGGTTGCAGTATTAGCTGCTGCAATGCCTGTGGTTGCTGGTATGGGTGGGAATGCCGGGACTCAGACCCTCTCAGTTGTTATCAGGGGTATTGCGCTAGGTGAAGTCGAAGATAAAGATAAATGGAAATTAGTTTTTAAAGAAGGTGCTCTTGGACTAATCCATGGGATTGCTATAGGTATCTTGACCGGGTTAATACTTTATTTGATGTATGGAAATTTTTATCTGGGAATCATAATATTTGCGGCAATGGTATTCAATCTAGTGTTAGCTGGACTGTTTGGATTTATAATTCCTCTTGGATTACAAGCAATGGGAATTGATCCAGCCCTGGCATCAGCTATATTCCTTACCACTGCTACAGATGTTTTTGGGTTTTTCGTATTTCTGGGACTTGCAAAAATATTTCTTGAGTTATTAGTTTGAAATATATGGTTACCACACAATGACAATTCAAATAATAGACTCTACATAATGG
>JAGYMU010000075.1 GCA_018399995.1 Halanaerobiales bacterium
TTTCCAGAGATTAGACAGATGGATAAGAATGCGTATTCGTTCTTACATGGAAGGAAAGAAAACAATAAAACATCAAAATGAAAGAATCCCCACTTCCAGATTAAAGAAATGGGGACTCAAATCACTACTTACCACATTGTCCTGAAAGGAGTACAATATACATCTATGGTAACATAGAGACGCAGACTTACTCCTTGAGATGGGGCAACGGGAGCAGAGAGCTGTATACGATAATTCCTTACGTGCAGTTTGACGAGGGGTCCCAGCTGTGAGGCTGGTCCTACTCTATAAAAAACAAATACAAATAAAGAAATTCATATTTTTAGAATATTTTTCTTCATTTAATAGTTTAAAAGTTAAATAGTTTATGATTTAATAGTATTAACTCCAATTAATAATTTATTATAATTATTTATTAGACCAAAAAGTCAAACTATAGATATTTAGATATATATATTGAAATGTTTTGATTTTCCTAAACAATGACATGTTATTTTAGAACCTTTGCTTTAATTTTTTATTTTTATTAAGTTTTAATTATCCAAAATTTAGCAAATTTTCATCCGCTACATCCTGAAATATGATTTTTTATTTAAAACTAAGTTGAAGGAGGCTTTAAATGAATTTACAGATAAATAAAAAACAAAATATAAGAAGAGAAATAAACATCCCAGGAGATAAGTCTATATCCCATCGTTCTATAATATTAAGCTCTCTAGCCCGAGGCAAAGCAAAAATAAAAGGATTTTTGGAAAGTGAAGATTGTTTAAAAACTATCCAAGCTTTTCAAGATATGGGGGTTGAAATAGAGAGGATTGACAGGGGTGAGTACATAGTTAATGGTGTGGGGATAAGGGGTTTAAAAAAGCCACATAATGTAATAGATTGTGGAAATTCGGGCACATTAATGAGATTATTAACAGGCCTTCTTTCCGCCCAAACATTTTATACAGTACTCAGTGGAGATGATTCACTTCGCTTAAGACCAATGGATAGGATTATACAACCCTTAAGTAAAATGGGAGCAAAGATTTGGGCGAGATGTAATAAGTATGCTCCATTGAGTATAAAAGGTAGTAGTCTTAAAGGGTTAGAATACAAATTACCAGTTGCAAGTGCTCAGGTAAAATCAGCAATTTTGCTGGCTGGTTTACAAACTGATCAGCAAGTGAAGATAATAGAACCTGCCCTTTCGCGTGACCATACGGAACGTTTACTAGCTGGGTTGGGTGTTGATATTAAGAAAAAGGGGCATGTAACATATTTGCCTAAAGAGGGTAATAGGGAGTTTGATGCCCAAAATATAGAGGTCCCCAGAGATATTTCTTCAGCCGCATTTTTCATAGTCGCCGGGTTGATAACCCAAAATAGTGAAATAATTCTAAAAGATATTGGGATAAATCCGACTAGGAGTGGATTCATCGAGGTTGTTAATAAGATGGGAGGAGATCTAGAAATAAAGAACAGGCGAGAAATAAGTGGTGAACCTATTGCAGACCTTGTGGTCAGAAGTTCTGAGCTCAAGGGAACAGAAATTTCAGGAGATATTATACCAAAATTAATTGATGAAATACCTGCGATATCTATTATGGCAAGTCAGGCTGAGGGTGAAACCATAATTAAAGATGCCCTAGAACTTAGAGTTAAAGAAACTGACCGTATTGAAGCCATGGTTTCTCAATTATCAAGTCTAAACGTAGATATAGAGGGATTAGATGATGGCATGATTATTCAGGGCCCTAATAGCATAAAAGGAGGAATAGAGGTTAATAGTTTTGGTGATCACCGTGTTGCCATGTCCTTAGCTATAATTGGTCTTTTAGCAGATGCTGAAATTACTATTAAAAATAGTCAGATTATCCGTACATCATTTCCTGAATTTGAGCAAATATTGTCAGGATTATAAATTGATACAAAAGATTAATTTTAAATAATTGTGAAGAAGAGCAAAAACCGTGCAGTAAACCTTGCAATACTCATTTTTACGAAAATGCAACTCAAATAGTTGACACAACTATCAGATTGATATATAATTAATTTAATTAATTTAAACTTAATATTTTAAAAGACTATGAAGGGGAATAGTAAGCACTGAGGATTTAGAGAGAGCTAGGGGTGCTGGAACCTGGTAATCTTTAGTGGTTGAAATACACCCTGGAGTTGTGAGCTGAATTATTAGTAAGCTTTTCCGTATTCCGTCGTTACTCGGTGAGGAAGTGTTAGCTTCCAACAGAGATAACCTGTAATATTTGCTATAACAGGTTAATTCAGGTGGTACCGCGTTGAGTCGTCCTGTAAGGGGACGGCTTTTTTTAATATGTACTTGGTTAATAAGAATTGTCGGAGGTGTTTTTATTGAATAACTTAGGCTGGTCTGAGTTTAGATAACCAGAGGAAATTTAAATGGGAAGCTTTTTTGTAGTTTTCAACTAAACTGCTGAAATGAACTGAAATATAATCATTTAGGGCAATTTGAAGTAAAGCTGTTATAAAAATTAGATCATAAATAAAAATTTTTAAATATACTTTAAGTTCATCATCAAGATCTGAAAGGAGATAAAAGTAATGGTAAAAACCTTATTTGACAGGGTAAAAAATAGTGTTAAGGATTTAAAAAAGTATCAACCAGGCAAGGGGTTAGAAGATATCAAAGATGAGTATGAATTGGATAATGTTATTAAAATGTCTTCTAATGAAAACCCTTGGAGTCACTCTCGTAAAATAAAAAACATGATACATAAAAGCAAAAAAGGGTTTAATAAATATCCGGATAGTGATTGTAGTTGTTTAAAAAAAGCCCTGGCTAATTTCTATAATTTATCGAGGGATAAAATATTTATTGGTAATGGCTCTGATGAAATAATTGATTTGATTATGTCTTTGTTTGTTGAGGAAGGTGAGGAAGTGATTTATGCTGATCCTACCTTTATAAAATATAGGCTTGCTGTTAAATCCAGAGGAGGCAAGAGTGTAAAAGTTCCATTGACTGAAGATCATGTTCATAATTTAGATAAAATGGCAGCTGCAGTTACTGAAAAGACAAAAGTTATTTTTATCTGTGATCCCAATAATCCTACCGGGACAACAACTAATAAAAGACAAGTTGAAGAATTTATAGATAAGGTGCCCTCTGATGTCCTGATTGTAATCGATCAAGCTTATTATGAATATGTAACTGATCCTAATTATTTTGACGGGTTAGAATATCTTAATAAATATCCTAATTTAATCTTATTAAGGACATTTTCCAAGATATATGGTCTAGCTGGTTTAAGAGTTGGTTATGGACTAGGTAATTCAAAAATTATTGATTTATTAAATCGAATACGAAGTCCATTTAATGTAAATACCCTTGCTCAAGAGGCGGCAGAAGCTGCCCTATCCGATCAGAACCATGTTCAGAAGTGTAAGAAAAAAAATAAAGAAGGTAAAACTTTTCTTTATCAAGCTTTAGAAGACTTATTGCTCGAATATATACCAACTCAGGGCAACTTCATATTAATTAATACTGGAATAAAAGCTGATGTAATTTTTCATAAATTATTAAGCAGAGGAATAATTATCAGACCAGGAAATATTTTTGGTTTATCGAATTGGATTAGAGTAACAATTGGTCGTGAATATGACAATAAAAAATTTATTTCTGCATTAGAGAATGTATTATTAACAAGGGGTGAAAAAAATGATTATTGTAATGAAAACACATAGTTCACAGCAACAATTGGATCATATTGTTAACAAACTGGAAAGTGTTGATTTTAAAGTACACCTATCTCAGGGGGTTCACAGAACTATAATTGGAGTTATAGGAGAAAAGAAAGATAAGGAAACAATGAAGATGAAAATAGAGGCCATGGATGGAGTAGAAAAGGTTATCTCAATTCTCGATTCATATAAACTAACGGGCAGAGATTTTAAACCGGAAAGATCTGTGATAGATATAGATGGTATAAAAATTGGAGGAGAAGAAGTAATAGTAATGGCTGGTCCTTGTTCTGTGGAAAACGAGGAGCAAATTATAAAAACAGCCACTGCTGTTAGAGATGCAGGAGCCAAAATATTAAGGGGAGGGGCCTATAAGCCGCGGACCTCGCCCTATTCTTTTCAGGGACTTGGAGAAAAGGGATTGAAGTTAATGGCTTTGGCTAAACAAAAGACTGGATTGAAGATTATTACCGAACTAATGAATATAGAAGATATTGATATGGTTTGTCATTATGCAGATATTCTGCAGATAGGGGCAAGAAATATGCAGAATTATTCTCTTCTTAAGGCAGTAGGTAAGATTAACAAACCGGTTATGCTCAAAAGGGGTTTTGCTTCAACAATTAAAGAATGGCTGTTGGCAGCAGAATATATTATGAAGGAAGGCAATCACCAGGTCATATTATGTGAGAGAGGTATCAGAACTTTTGGAGAAAAAACGCGAAATACACTTGATTTAAGTTCAGTACCTTTAATTCATAAATTAAGTCATTTGCCGATTGTAGTTGATCCCAGCCATGGTACCGGAAAGTGGAAATTAGTTACTCCTATGGCCAGGGCAGCTGTTGCTTGTGGGGCAGATGGTCTGATTGTGGAAGTTCACCCTCAGCCTGAGGATGCACTTTCTGATGGGCAGCAATCCCTTACTCCAAAGAATTTCCAGAATATGATGTATGAGATTACAAAAATTGCTGATGTACTGGAGAGAAAAGTATACTGCCCTGGAGTTGTCTCTAATGGTATTATTTAATCAAATAACAATAATTGGGATTGGTTTAATTGGTGGTTCTCTTGCCTCAGCTATTAAAGAAGCAGATATTTGTAAAAAGATTGTGGGCGTTGATATCAATCCAGATTCATTAAAAATTGCTTTAAAAAGAGGGATTATTGATGATGGCTTTGAAGATATTAATAAAGGAATTTCTAATGCAGATTTGATTATAATTGCTGTTCCTGTGGGTGAAGCCAGTAACATATTGGAAGAATTAAAACTTCATGCACCAAAGAATTGCTTGCTTGTAGATGTGGGCAGCACTAAAGAGAAGATTATAAATAAGGCTAAAGAAATAATGAAAGAACGTCCTGATCTCTCTTTTATCGGCGGACATCCCATGACCGGTTCAGAAAAATGGGGAGTAAGATGGAGCAGTTCAGATCTTTTTCAAAACTCTCCTTTTATACTTGTACCTATAAATCTGGAAGATTATCGTTCAGATAGGTTATCAAATTTTGTGGAATTGTTAAATGGTATTGGGGCTAGTGTCAGGATTTTGGGAGAAAAAGAACATGATTGGAAGGTGGGTTATATAAGCCATCTACCTCACTTGGTAAGTTCTGCAATGGTTAATTTAATTGCTCAAAATGATGATTATGAACAGATTTTAGAACTGGCTGGTGGTGGTTTTAAGGATACAACGCGGATAGCTGGGAGTAATTCGAAGATGTGGGTGGATATCTGCCTTTCTAATCAAGAAAAGTTGGAACAAATATTACATGAATTTATAGATGAGATATCTCAGCTTAAGTTGCTATTATCCAGAGAGGATAAACAGGGATTATTAGATTATTTTAATAGGGCAAGCAAGATTAAAAATAACGAAAAATTAAAGATAAAAGGAGACAGTGATCAGATAAATAAAATTTTTACATAACTCGTTGTATAAACAAGCAAGAAATCTTTTTAAAAAACGAAGTGAGGGGGAGAATGATGTTTGATTATTTTACAGCAGGTGAATCTCATGGACCGGCAGTTTTAGCTATAATTAAAGATGTTCCTTCTGGTCTTTCTATAAGATCAGAGATGATAAATAAAGAGTTAATCCGGCGGCAGCAGGGTTATGGACGAGGAGGAAGAATGGAAATAGAAGAAGATAGAGTGCAGATAAAATCAGGAGTTAGACATGGTTTAACTCTGGGTAGTCCTATAACTCTGATTATAAAAAATAAAGACTGGCAAAATTGGCAGGAGATCATGTCCATTGAGCCAGATAAGAAAAAGGTTCAAAGCCAACAAAAAAATATGACTATACCAAGACCGGGACATGCTGATTTACCGGGGGTCTTAAAATATAATTTTAAGGATATAAGGAATGTTCTGGAACGGAGTAGTGCTCGTGAAACGGCAGCCCGCACAGCTGTAGGAGCTGTCTGTAAACAATTTTTAAAACAATTTGGTTACGATATAAAAAGCCATGTAGTTCAGATAGGAGATGTAAAAACCGCTAACTATTCAGATTTAGATAATGATATGGATAGCTATTTTAAGAGAGTAGAGAATTCACAACTTCGTTGTGGTGATCAAAAGAAGGGGAAAAAGATGAGGGAATTAATCGATAGATGGAGAACTAATGGTGATTCTGTAGGCGGAGTTATAGAAATACTTGTCTTTGGTGTAACTGTAGGATTGGGCAGTCATGTACACTGGGATGAAAAGTTAGATGCAAAGCTGTCCCGAGCTCTGATGAGTATTCAGGCTATCAAAGGTATAGAGTTTGGAGCGGGATTTAAGATGGCGAGTCTCCCCGGTTCAAAGGTGCATGATAAGATTTATTATCAAAAAGAAAAAACAGGAGGTAGATTTTATAGAAAAACAAATAGAGCAGGAGGTTTCGAAGGTGGAATAACAAATGGTCAACCCCTGATAATGCGTATAGTAATGAAACCAATTCCTACCTTAAAAAATCCTCTCCATTCTGTTGATCTTGATAATAAAAAGGAATGTTTTGCGAGCAAGGAAAGGGCTGATGTTTGTGCGGTACCGGCAGCCAGTATTGTGGGAGAAGGTGTAGTAGCTTCAATTTTAGCCAAGGCTTTTACTGATAAATTTGGTGGTGATAGTATGAAGGAGATAACAAACAACTACGAGGGATATCAAAGATATATACAGAATTATTAAGGAAGTGAATATGATGAGATCTGAGGTAAAATTAAACTTAAGAAATGATAATTATTCTATAATAATTGGCAGCCAAAATTTAGTACAAGTAGGAAATTTAATCAAAAAATTTTTGCCTGATACAGTCAGGACCTTTGTTATTTCTGATACAAATGTATTTCCCATTTACGGTGATAGATTAATTAATAGCTTACAAGAGTCACAATTAAAACCTGATTATGAAATTTTACCTGCAGGGGAGGAAAATAAAAATTTATTAAATGCAAGTAAATTTTATAATAAATTACTTGAACACCAGATGGATAGAAGCTCTCTTTTAATTAGTTTAGGAGGGGGAGTTGTGGGTGATCTGGCTGGATTTGTTGCTGCTACTTATATGCGTGGGATTAAATTTGTACAGATTCCAACGACTTTACTATCTCAGGTTGATAGCAGCGTGGGGGGGAAGGTTGCTGTTAACCATGAAGCTGGAAAAAATCTGATCGGTACTTTTTATCATCCAGAATTTGTTTTGACTGATGTTTCTACTTTAAAAACACTACCAAAAGCAGAGGTTATTTCAGGCATGGCGGAGGTTATAAAACACGGAATGATACTTGATAAAGATTATTATAATTATATTGAAAACAATTTAACTATGCTTTCGGATTTAAAACCATCAAATTTGATTCAGTTACTAAAGGGATCCTGTATATTAAAAGGAAGAGTTGTAAAAGAAGATGAAAAGGAGAATGGATACAGGAAAATATTAAATTTTGGTCATACTATTGGTCACGCCTTAGAGATCATAACAGATTACAAAGAATATAAACATGGGGAAGCTGTCGCTATCGGGATGGTTTATAATTGTAAACTTGCTCATAAAATGGGTTTGTTGGATTATAGTATAATAGATAGGTTGATTGCTTTATTAAGCAAAATAGGTTTGCCTACCCTTATTCCGAAAAACATAAAAGCTGATCAGATTTTAAAATCAATTAAAAATGATAAGAAATCATATCAAAATAAGATTCCGATGATTTTACCCAAAAATATTGGAGAGGTAATTATAAATAATGACTGGCTTGATGAGGATTTAAAAAGGGTAATTCAAGAAAACTAATAACAGAAAAAAAGGATAATTAATTTATTGATATCAATTCATTTTGTCATTCCTAATATAAAATTGATCTGTTTTTAGTTAACTTAAATATCTTGTTTACCGTTGTTATTGTAATAATAATCATGATATTTGCATAATATATATTATATTTATCGAAGTTAAAATAAAGTGGTTTTAAATAAAGCATATGTAACTTTAATGACTGATGAAGTATGATTTTTTGTATTTATACCGGATATTTAAAATATATCAATCAGGCTAATCGAGAGAGTTTTTTATATTATATTGTATAAGAAGGTGTTATTTAATTGGATATTTATTAAATTAATAGTATAATTATAATATCATCCACCATCTACTCAACCATAAGTAGGTGGAGTTTTATCTATATCAAATCACACATTTGTTACATTTCAAGCTTCATCAGTTATCACTAAATCATAATGTCATTCTGTAGAAACTAAATCTCCACTATCAAACAGATCTCAATTTAATCTAGCAAAAACATAATTTAAATCTGCATATG
>JAGYMU010000076.1 GCA_018399995.1 Halanaerobiales bacterium
TCAAATAATCGTGGGAATATAATACAAATATAGGGATTGAAACTAAAAATCCAACTAAAGCACTGCGGGTACTTGTAGCTACCAAAAAAGCAAAAAATAATGAACTGAAGAACCCATATTTATATAATTGTTGTTTTTTTTGACTATATATGTATAAAACCAATGAAAGAGATAAAACGATGGCTATATAACTGGCAGCAAAATTTGGATTGCCGAATGTTGCAAAAGCCCTGTGCCAGTTTTCTCTGATCGGCCCTCTTTTTATAAAATCCAGGCCGTAAAACTGCAGTAGTCCATATGCCGATAAAATAGAAGCCGATATGAATAGATATTTTATGATACTCTTTAAGAATTTCCTTTTTTCTATAAAATAACCAGCTGCAATAAATATAAGCACATAGGAAATGTAGGCAATCAAACCTTCCCATCTGTAAGGCCTGCCGTATATACTTCTAAAAAAATGATCCGAAAAGAATGTAGATAAAATTGTAAATATTAAAAATAATGTAACACTTATATTATTTATATCAGCTGAAAAATTTTTATTCTTATATCTTGACTTTAACGCCATGATAATCGCCATAATTAAAACTAAATAAAAAACGGCATAAATCTTAGGTTTATATATATTATCATCACGAATTAACAACCTGGTTTTAAATCCAGTTGGGTATAAGTCGGCCTCTCCTGAATATGGAAAATATAAAAGAGGTACAACTCCAATTACTGTAATCAAGATGAAGGTAATTATTTTTTCATAGTTGACTTCAGATAGTTTCATACTTATTTCTCCCTTCAGCAATTATTAATACTATTTTTATGTATTCTCTTTCTTTTTGAAATAATTTTTTATTAATGCTTAAAATTAAATATTATTTTCATTTTGCTCTCTCATCCTGTATACAGCTACATTTAAACCCAATACCGCCCAAAAAATAGGTGCGACTGATACCACACTAATATTAAATAGAGCAGTTACCGTATATGTGATTACCGCCATGAAAAGGGCTGTATGGTATATGTTGAGCTCACTGACCTGATTTTTTAACCTCATAAGTGCCTTAAAACCATTCTTATATATATTAGCCATTAATAAAAGATAAAAAAAGAGGGCAGGTAAACCCAAAGTAACACCAATCTGTAAATATTCGTTATGGGCTTTGTCTACTAAATATAAGGTATCATCTGGCATTAATTTATTATATTCCCTATGGGGGAACCTATAATCAAAGGTGTCAGGACCAGACCCTAAAATAGGCTTTTCGAAAAGCAGAGGTATACTGTACTTATATATTACAAATCTGAGTGAACCGGATCTTTCTATTTCAGTCTGATCTTCTGAAACCGTTATTGTTTTAGCTTCTCTAAACATCTCAAAAATCCTGTCTGAGTAATAATACTGTTGGCCAGAATCTATAATAAAAAAAACAATAATAAATATAAGAGTTATGATTAATAACTTTTTGATGTTTTTTCTCAAAAATCTATAAAAAAATGCTATAAAAATAACTGTAGATACAAAAAAACCAACTAGAGCACTACGGGTACTTGTGGCTATCAGGAAGGCAAAAAATAATGAACTTATTAATCCATATATATATATTTTTATTTTATTATCATTATAGATATATAAAACCAATGATAGCGATAATACAATTGCTACATAACTGGCAGCAAAATTATAATTACCAAAGGTTGAAAACGCCCTCTCCCAGTATTCTCTGATCGGTCCTCTTTGAATAAAGTCTAATCCGTAAAACTGCATTAATCCATATACAGATAAAATAGAAGCTGATATGAAAAGATATTTTATGATGTTTTTCAAGAATTTCCTTTTTTCTATAAAATAACCTGCTGTAATAAATATAAGTATATAAGAAATATATGTAATCAAGCCTTCCCACCTGAAAGGTTTCCCGTATACACTCCTAAAAAAATGATTCGAAAAAAATGTAGATAAAATTGTAAATAACAAAAATAATGTAACACTTATATTATTTAAATCAGGTCGGATCCTCTTCTTTTTATATCTCACTGTTAATCCTAAAATAATTACCAATAAAGCAATCAGATAATAAATTGTATAAATTTTCGGTTTATAAATATTGTCATACCTCATTAATACTGTTTTGTCAAAATCAATACGATAGGGCTCTCCTTTTTCAAAATAGGGAAAATATAAAAGAGGTGTTACAGCTATTATTACAATTAGAATAAGAGTAATTGATTTTTCATAGTTTTGACTACTTAAATTCATCTTTTTCTCTCCTATTATATATTTAGATATAAGCTCTTATGATTAACTAAAATTCTTTGATATTATTTTTTAAATTTTATCAAGCCTTTTATTGATTAAATATTGATAAGATTAATCTTATCAATACCTTTTGGTAAAAAAACGACTTTAACCTCTGTTATTAAAGTTTTTTACTTCAGAAATAATCAACAAAACAGCCAATATTCTGTTATCAATCCTTCTATGCCAACTTACATAAAGCAAAACCAGCCATGCTTTAAAGAATTATTACTTACACTATTTTGTTTAAATCTCTACAACTTGTTTAATCCTATCAAATAATACCATCAAACCTTGTTCTTTAGCTTAATCTACACGGTCAATTTATGAACTGCCCTTTAAATTTACAAGACCTACTTATAAACTGTGGTTAATAATAATTTATTATAATAATCTTAAAAGTTTCATAAATGACGTCTCTCAGCAATTTCTAATGTGGGTTCTCTTAGCCTGACTTTTTTAAAAAATATTATTGACAGTAAACTGACTATATTTTAAAACCCCGGCCAGATCTGTATGACCGACCGAGGTTTTTATAATTAATCATTGATATCTATCCGCTTTTTTACTCTTTATTTTTAATAATTATTCCAACCAACCTGCCTATAGTTTGCTATTTCTTGTGCATTATATAATTAAATTGAGATTTTTATATTCCTTCTATAAACCTGTTTAAAGTTGTGTATAAATTCATCTCAATTTCAACTCAAGCAGGTCTATCTGCCACTATAAGTTATTGATGCATTTATTTGATAATAGACAGTGGTATCAAAATCAAGCATATTTGTACATCTGAGTTATCTTATTGCATGTGGTAAGATTAACAACATATCAGACTTTATTTGATCAATACTTTCTAATTGGTTTAGTTCTAAAATTTCTTCTAAACTTACATCATATTTTTCTATTATGGAATTTATATCCTGATCTTCAGAAACCTTAATTAGATGAGAACCAGGTATTGATAATACTATCAGATCACCTTTTTTAAACTCACTCTTTTCACCATCATTTTTTATTACTTCAGAAGCTGGTAGGTTAAATTTATCTGCTATTTTTTGGGCACTTTGATCTGACTCAACTGCATATAATATCTCCAAACTATCTGGTACTTCATTTACATACTCCCTTTTTCTTCGGGAAGTGTTTAAAATTTCTGCAATTTCTTCACCACTTAGATCCTGATATTCTTTTGGCTGTACGGTTTCTTGCTCTTTTTTATTAACTTCACTCTCTGTTTCCACCTGTTGGTCTGTTTCTGGTTTTTCACTTTCTGGTGGAACAAATACATATTCTTCTTCTTTTTTTTCAACATTTAAAGATTGAACCTTTTCTTTTACTTCTTCTCTTTGTTTGTCTTCAACTATTCTAGGAGTAATAAAGATAACAAGCTCTGTTTTTTCTGTATCATCTGTATCATATCTGAACAATCTACCGAGAATTGGAATCTCAGAGAGCAGTGGTACTTTATTCTCACTAGTTTTCATATCCTCCTGTATTAAACCCGCAATTGCAAAAGACTGCCCATCTTTTAATCTTAATTTTGTAGTAACTTCTCTGGTCCTTATAGCAGGAAACCCTTCATATAACTCTTCACCTAAAGAAGATACCTTTGGTGTTACTTCCAATTCTATATAATTTTCTTTGGTAATCCAGGGGGTAAAGTTTAAGGTAATACCGGCCTCAATATATGTAATACTCAGTTCACCCTCGGCATCAATGCCTTTTACTGGGATTTGCTCCCCAATTAACATATTGCCCTCTTCTCCATTTAAAGTCATCAACCTTGGATTAGCAAGTGTTTCTGCTTTACCTTCTGATTTTAGAGCAGAAATATAATCAGGCCAGGTTCCGGTTATTCCTTCAATCTGTCCCATTGGATCTTTAATAAACTCAATAGTAGGAAGATTGTTTTCTGGATTAGATATGCCCATTGAACTGGTTTCTGTCATAGATATCTCTTCTAGTCTGGCTTCTATTATGACCTGTCTTCTCGGTATATCGAGGTTTTCAATTAAATTTACCGCTCTTTCAACATCCATAGTATTCCCGGAAATAATTATTTCTCTTGTTAATTCATTTTTACTTAATTTAACTTCGGGTATATTATCTTGAACAATTGAACTAACATTCTCCAAATCTACATAATCAATCCCAATGATTTCTGTCCTTTTCTCCTGTTCATCATCATAACGATTAATTAAAGTTAAGGTATTGTTAACCTTCTTTTCATCACCTTTGATCTCAAGGTGTTCGTGCACCTCATCATATGATATTTCTATATCAGGATAAGTGCTTTTAACTTTATTTATCAGCTCTTCTTCGTCTATATTATTTACCTTTGCATATTTAGTCACCTGATCTTCGGCCGCTTTTTCTGTCTCTTCTTCAGCTGATTTTTCTGATTCGGCAACTTCCTTATCTTCCAGAGTAGGTATATCTACTCTGGAGATTAGATCTTTCGCTTCATCAATAGGATCTTGTTTACCCTTTAATATTATCTGATTATTATTTGTATCAGTTTGAACTATTAATTCAGGATAGATAACTTTTAGATTATCTACAATTTCACTGAGATTGCCATACTTGATTTTAATAATTTCCAGGACATCTTCAGCTTCTTTTTCTTTTACTTCTGCAACTTTTTCTTCTTCTGTAATAATTTCAGGGAAATCAACTCGATTAACTAACTGAACAGCCTCTTCAATCGTTTCCTCTTTGCCTACTAAAAGCAGCTGTGTATTTTCTTTAATAATCTGTATATTTAATTCAGGATAGACACTGCTCAGTACTTCTTTGGCTCTATTTAAATCCTTGCTGTCAAAGTTTAATATTTCTATTTCCATTTCTTTATATACTTCTTCTATTCTGCCAGGGGTCGCCACTACTACTGTATTGCCATCCCATTTATAAGCCAAACCTGTAGTTTGGGTTATTAGATTAAGTGCTTCATCAAAAGATATTTCCCTTAAATGTATGGTAATATTACCTGTAACAGAACTATCAGAAACCAGATTGACTTCAGCCACCTCTGCAATAGCAGTTAGTACATCCCTGATATCTGCCCCTTTGAAGTTCATGTTCTTTATTTCACCTTCCACTGCAGCTGTTATAGAAAAACTTAATAAGCTGACAATTATTAATGATAAAACCATTATAAAGGTGATCTTTCTTTTATTATTTTTCAACCAAGGCACCCCCTATTTCCATATAGAAAGTTAAATTTTGATAATTAATCTTTATTCTTTCATCGTCCACATTCAAGACATCATACTCTCCAATACTTTCATTTTTTCTAATAAATCTGCTTCCCTCTGAAGTAGCAACAATTGCAATAGTTTGACTGCTTTGTTCTATGATCCCATCTAACCTAAAGGGAACTCTTAAATCTTCTATAGTTAATTGAGGTTCTGCAACAACCTCAATTTTTTCTTTTTCTTCATCTTGATCTGCCTTTTGTGTCGCTTGATCCTGGTCATTAGATTCCTCTTTTATTTTGAAAAAAGGATCCCTCATATCCTCACGATATTCATATTCACCTGCCATCACTATTTTTTTAACTTCGCTTTTTTCTTTTACAACTTCCTGTTCATCTTGTTGTTCTTCTTCCTCTTGTTTATCTTGTTCATCAACTTCCTCTTCTTGCTCCGGCTCAGATTCTTCAGGCTGCTCTTGTTGTGTTTCATCTTGTTCCACCTGTCTGGACTCTTCTGTCAGCTGTGGGGAATCATCCCTATAATAAAAGAAGTAATAACTCACCGAAGCAGCTAATAAAACAACTATAATTGCAGCTATAATAATATTCTTTTTATTCATTAACTCCACCGCCCATTAAACCCTCTTTATAGAATTTAAGAGAAAGGTTTACCTGTAAATAATCTTCCATCGGTCTTATGGACATACTCTTATAATCCATCCAATATTCAAACTTTTGTAATTCAACTAAAAATTCATTTAATTCATAATAATCTGCTTCGATAAACATTGCTATATCTATTGTGTTATCTGTAGCATTCGGTTTATAGGAGCGAAATAAAATATCAATATTATCAGTAATCTGCTTTAATTCAACCAATAATTTATCATTAGAAATGTTAAAGAAGTTCACATACTGTGTATTTTCAGTCAGTTCATTATATCTTGCTCTTAGCTCAGGTAATTCTCTTACCATATCCTGTGTAATGCGTACTTCCCTACTCAAACGATTCTTATTTGTCTCCAGTTGATTGATCTCTTCTGAAAGAGGACTATATATGTAGAAATAATAAAGTGTGAATATAATTATAATAAGTGCAACACTTAAAATTATAAGTTCTCTTTTACTTAAATTAGAAAGCATCATCTTCCCCTCCTTTGGAAACAACTGCTATTAAATCAAAACTTATATTTTCTTGATTGAGATAGTTCTGGAGGGTAACCTGACTAAAATATGGAGATTGATTCATGTTATCTATGTAGTCAATTAAAAGCTCAGTATTATCAGCATTACCTGAAACAGTTAATTTATCTTCAGTCATTGTAAATGTATTAAGATTAACACTCTCAGGTATTACATAGCCGGTTTCCTGGGCAATATAAGGCCATATATATTTCCCTTCTATTCTTTCAATATCTGCCTCTAACTGGCTTACCTGGCCTCTAAGGGTTATGTATTCTTCTTTTTTGGCATTCAATACTTTCAACTGCTGGTTTAAAGAACTAATCTGTTTATTAAGGGAACTTTTTTGAGTTCTCAAGATATAATAATTAATTGCCAGGCCTGCTATTAAAACTACTATTAAGATTGTAACACCAATTCTTATCCAGTTGATAGAAAAAACACCGGTTTCTTTTCTAGCTAAATTAACTCTCATCATCCAACACCTCGCTTGCAGCAAGACCTAAAACAACCGAAAAATAGGGAGCCACTTCTTCATCCACTTCAAAATCAAATAGAAAATTATTAAAGGGATTCAATCTCTCAATCTCCTGATCAACTTCTGATTCTAGTAAAGATTTGAGTCCCTTCAATTTAGAACCCCCACCTGTGATATAAATTTTGTCCACTCCATTCTCGCCTTTTTTCCTCGCAAAAAAATCAAGAGAACGGTTAAGTTCATCTGCAATATTGTACGCTAGAGGAATTATAATACCGCTACTACCGGTCGAACTTCCCAAATCTTCAATATCAATCGGTTCTATATTTTCTTCCGGCTCTTCTTCCCCCATTTCACTTTTGAGTCCATCTTCTTTTTTTCTAATTTCCGCATTTTCATAATCTAAACCCATCGTCTCAATTAAAGCCTCGGTGAATTCTTCACCACCCGTAGTAAAAGATCTTGAAAGATAAACATTATTTTTATCCCCTATTACTATTCTGGAACCTGCCGCACCAATCTCTAATACTGCTGCTGGCAGGTCCAGTTTCTCTTGATACTGAAGAATAGATAGTAAGGACATGGGCTGTATATTAATTACATCTATATCTAAGTTCATAATATTAAAAGGCTCTTCAAAACTACTTATAACATCCTCCTTAACTGCAATTAAAAGAATCTCCATATCTTCTTCTGAACTGTGTAAAATCTTATAATCTAATCTGGCATATTCAGCCGAGAATGGAATATAGTCTTCTACTTCCCACCTAATAACTTTAGATAACTCTTTTTCAGACATTTTGGGTAAACTAACATTTCTAACTATAAGGCTGTCGTTAGATACAGTCGTCAAAATTTTACCAGGTTTGATACCTACTTCAGCAAATATTTCCTGCAGCCTATTTGCCACAATAGCAGTATCTTTTATAATACCATTGACAACTGTTTGAGCCGGAATATCTTTTTTAGCTAATTTTTTTACATTCATCCTGCCGTGTCCTTCTACCTTGATATCCGCCACAGAAATATTTTTGCTACCAATATCAACTGCAGTATATCTGCTCTTACCGAATAACATTCTTCCACCTCGCTTTTATTCTCTCCACTCTACTATCTCTAAATTGCCGCTGTTTAGGCTGTTAGGATTACTGAAATCGAAAAGTTCAGGCCAGTCCAATTCCACAGCAGTATCTCTACCGAACATATTCACTAAAACTTTAACCTTTCCTTTTTCCTGGTCAATTTCAGAAACTTTACCGTCAAAATCTTTAAAGGGACCGTCTGTAATTTTAACATGATCTCCCTCTCCAACGTCAATTTTATACTGAGGCTCTTCAGCACC
>JAGYMU010000077.1 GCA_018399995.1 Halanaerobiales bacterium
ATCCTGGGGGTCGTTTACCTGGATTGTTGGAGTTAGCAGATAGAAAAGGTTGGAATGAGGCTATGCAGATATATCGTGAAGAAATAGAAATTCAAAATTCTTTACAACCTTATGTAAAAGAATTATTGGGTAGGAAATTGGATATTATGAATCCTGACGGTAAAGATGCCGGTTTCTTAGCTGGAGTAGCAAGTGAAGTTAAGGGAGGTTTTACTCAGGGGAAAAATAATAGAACTTTGGATGAAGTTATAGAAAAATTAAAGTTATCTATGGATTTATTGCCTATGGTTGAAACTTTATTTGATTATTTGCCTCCTGATAATTATGAGCATGATTTTAATTTTTATAGTGAACGACAAATGGGTTTCTTAACAGGTTGGGTTTCAAGAATGACGGAAAAAGGCAAGAGTATGGATGAGGTAAAATATAAGTTATTAGGTGTGATAATGGGATGGCCATATTCTCAGCTTCGGATTACAAAACAACAGGGTTATGATATGGGAAAGAGTGAAGTTCTAATGTATCTTCCTGTAATGAAGCAGAATATTCGTCAGATGAATGGTGCCGGCTGGGTTGAAGATGCGCTTATTGAAAAAAAGACACCAATACAGATCACACCTGCTAGAGCTCAACCCGTAATTGATTGGCTTAAAAGTTGGTATAGTTTTAATTGGGACCAAATTTTTAAAGCTTTTAGAATTTGTAAGGAATATTATGGAATAGCTCCTGATATATGGCAAAAAGATACAAGGGAATTACATCAGAAAATATTAGGCAAATATTTGCTTCTTGGAGAAGATTTGGGATATTTAGATAAAGATTTGACGCCTATGGAGAAATGGCGTTGGGGTGAGTTTGCACGTTTGGCTAATGATGAATTTTTATCTAATGAAAAGATAGAGGAAAAATTTACAGAGATAGAGAATAACTTGAAGATAATTGTTGAAAATTATAATTTTGGATTAAATGAGTTCAATTATTCATCAATTGAAGCGGTGCATTTTCTACTTACCAATCCTAATTTATCTGAAGCAACAGGTAGAGAATTTGAAGTGAATAAATGGGAGATAGAGAAGCAACTTATTAAAGAACTGTCTGATGTGTGTCGGGAGCAGAGTCCTAAGACACATGAAGAAAAAATCCGAAGCGTATTCACAGCTATGAAAAATGTCCTTACGGAGGGGGAATATGGTTATAATCTTGATGTTTCTTTAGTAGAGGATGTTAGGGATGGAAAAGAATATGGTCGAAAATATTCTGAAAGAGTTTTAAGTATAGCTAAATTTGATGATATGTATTATTGTCCTCCAGATGACCCATTGGTAGGAAAAAGGACAAGAGAGTCATGTGGCCATTTAAATTATTTATATAGTGAGCTTTATTTTGATAATATCAGTGTTTTGAAGGTGGATGGGGTAAGAAATCCATGGTAATAAAAAGGGAGAAGATATGTTGTTCAAAAAAATTATTACTATAGTTTTGATAGAGATTTTTTTGTTGTCACAGGTATTATTTAATATCCCTGTAAATATTAATAAACATGAAAGCTTAGATATAGTTTATAGAGTTGTAAGGTCTGCTCCTGCTGTTTTACCTGACATAGATATTTTATGGAACAAAGAACATCCATATAGTTTTAATAGAGATTCTTCTGTATCTTCGGAGAAATTTCAAATTGAGATTGAAAATTTATTTAGAGAACAGGGGAAAGATTTAGGCCCAAATAGTATTTGGTCTGATTTATCAGGACATTTAGCCGCAATGTTTGATTATTATGATATTGAGAAATCAAAAATTGATGGTTTAATAACAGAAACATTAAGTGTTATTGAAAATTTAAAATTAGAGATAGAAGAGCTTAGCGGTTCTTCTGAAGGTATTTATTTGATGCCATGGATAGGATTAATTATAGAAGCTTCAGTGAAAGAAGGGTTAAATATTATAGAAGCTGGAGAATATGTTAAAGACCGTATTAAAATAGCAAAATGGCCGGAAATTCAAAATAATGTTTCAAAATCGATGGGTGAAGATATAAATTTTAGTGATTTTGATGATGTATCTTATCTGTTTAGCGCTGCTGATTCGCTCGTTGTGTCGGCACATATCTTTGATACAATTGATAATCACGTGGTAGAAGATAATTTGGATGCGTTTGCAAATTTAACTAAGGCTCTTATAGGTATAAGAAATAAATATAATATTTCAGAAGCTTATTTATTAGATGTTTTAAGTCAGGTTATTACGAATGTAGAAGATATTGTTCCTTATATAGCTGCTGTGCAAGATAAAAGTTCTTTGGATATAGCTAAGTTTGATGATTTAGCTACTGTTGTTCCTTGGATATCCTTTCTTATAGAAGATATAGTTAGCAATGATTTTACTTATGAAGAGGCTAAAGAAAGGTTAAAAGAGGTTCTAAAGTATTCTTCTTATGATTCTGTAAGAGATAAAGTAAAGGAAACATTAGGCGTGAGTAGTTTTGATTATACGCATTTTGACCAAATGAGATATTTGTCTATGCCTGCAAGATTGGAGTTATTAAAGGATAGGATTGGAGATTTAGTAGTTGAAGAGTTTGGATATAGTGACTTAATTGCTCCTAAATGGATGGATATGGCAGGAGATATGGGAGAAGTGATGCTTGCTTATGGAAAAAGCGAAACAGAAGTAGTAAGCAGGATGTATTCTTTATTAAATAGGACTACTGAAATAGTAGAACATTTACCGGGGTATGACGGCGAAAATTTTTCTTTCAATAGTCCTGAAGATATAAGGCATTTAACTCCTTGGATTGCGCTTGGTGTGGAGGAAGGAGTAAAAAATACTTTATCGACTGAAGCTGTGTTAGATAAACTTTTTTCTGCTATGGGCAAAGCCGGAAATAAAAAAATATCAAGTTATGCTGAGGCTTCGGAACTTGCTTCTAAAAGAGAACTTAGCAGACTTAACAAAATTAAAGAGCAAGTTTTAAGTATTGTTAAAAATCCTCTGGCCAAACCTTTTATATATACTGCATTAGGATTAGGACTTACTCAATTGTTTACACCTCTTATGGGAGATATAGGGGTTCAGGCCCAACATATCCCTGCTTATCTTGGATATGGTTATGTTTTTGGAAAAATGGCAAGTGCAGCTGGTACCGCAATAAAAGATTTTGTTGCAGGAAGACGGGATAATTTATCATATAATATGTATAATCTTTTAAATAAGACATTTCTTGCTGCTATAACTTCACTATATAGTATTGGTATGGAATATTCCTGGGAAGATGCTCCTGCGTTAACGAATTTACTTTTCTTACCTTATATATATATTAATTCACATATAGCCAGATTAGCGGCACGTTCAGTGTTTAAATTTGCAGGGTACGGAAAATCTTTAGAAGATCAAGCGGAAAAGGTAAAATTTGACCCTAATATTATTTCCAATATTGAAGAAGCTCGGAATGGGGAATTAAGTTTAGCTAACCATGGAGGGACTCTTATTACAGTTAAAAATAGTTCAGGGGAAGAAGTAATGGTTTCTATGGATACGATAGAAAAGAGTTTCCGTAATAATTTACCATTAGACGAAAACGGAAATCCATCTCTTTCAGCTCAAGATAATTTTAAGATGTTTGTTGTAAGTGGAACAACAAATAGAAAAGTTTTAAAAATGGAAATAGGTAAAATTTTAGAATTACAGGAAAAATATGGGAAAGATAGAATTATTTATGTTCAAACTGATGTTGGAAAAAAATTCGATAATTATCAAGCACTTTTTCAATTTTTACAAGAAGGTATAACTCATAACGTTAGTTTTACTTCAGATGAGTATGATGAAAGATATAGAAGAGAATTTGAGGTTAATGGAGAAATGGATAGTTATATACAGTTAGGTGGAACACGTGTTGGAGGGTCTGATTATTATCTTGAAGAAATAAGACGGTTGGTAACATCTAATGGTGCATTTAATATTGAAAATACAGAAAGCAGGACTTATTTAGTTAATTTTGATAATCCATCTGAAAAACTGGAAATGTATATGGGGGATTTATATAGACTTGATGCACAAGGAAATAGAGGAGAGAGAATTCTTGCAAAAGAAGAGTATATAGTTAGCAATGGAGTGATTAAAGATAGAGAGAGTGGGAAAAGATTGCAAGGGATGGGACTGCCATTTAGAGTATTTAAAGAAATAGAACAAAAAATATATTATAAAGATAGTAATGGAGAAAGCAGATATTTAACAGTAGATAAAAAAGGTAACCTTTTTGACGAACAGGGTGAATTGTTTGCTTTAGAAAGAACATATTCAGTAAATAAATTTACTAATATATTTAAAAAGTTTGGAAGAACAGGAGAATTAGAAATTTTACCTGCAGGCAATAATGTAAGTACTGCTTATACTTTTGCATTACAGGAAAAAACGGATACGCAATCTATAAGAGAAGGAAAAATCAAAGAAGGAGAAATCAGATATTCCCGATTTGTTCTTTATGACCAAAATGGTAATGAAAAAATATTGCTCAACGAAGGTGATTTGGTTGATGAAAATTATAATCCTGTGGTAATAGATGGTATGCCATTAAGAAGAGGAGAATTTAGGATTTCAGATAATAAACTTATTGTAAAAAGACTTACTACTACAGAATATGAAATTGATGAAGATTCTAATTTGATTAATCCTAGAAATGGAGCAGTTATTTTTACAGGTGTTAGAAAAGTAAATGAAAATACTTTAATAGGTGCAGCGAAGTCATATTTAGAGAATTTTACAAGGAATAATAAAAATTCAGCGGTTATTATTGATGAAGCAAACAAAAAAAGATTGGCTTTTGACGAATATAATTTAACACTTTACAGAAATGGAAATTTAGTTCCTGCAGAGTGCGAGAAAGGAAAAGTTAGTACTACTGAAGGTGAAGGGTTTTTCTTCATAGATAGTCAGGGGAGATTGCTAAAAGACGGTGGAAAATATGTAAGAGGGCATTTTATTGGCAGGTCAGGTCAAAGATTTGTTTTAGATGAGCTTTTTACTGGGATGACTCAGAGTTTATTGAGAGATTTTGCTTTAACTCCCGAAGAAAATAGAGAAATAGTAAGGACTGGAATTTTAGGGGATGTTGAATCATTACATGTTGGAAGAACAGGTAACGAATCCCACTATTTTGTTAAAACATTACCAGAAGAAATTAGAAATAGAGAGGATGTAATATTTTATAGAGCTAAAACATTTTTGGATGGTTTTGTAATTTCTGAAGCTGATGGTTTCTATAGAGATAAAAATGGAGATATTTATTGGAGAAATCTGCAGGGAGAAGATGTTTTGATTTCAAAAGAAGGCAATTATTTTGTAGCTCATAAATATGTTGCTCAATTAAATCAAGATACAGGAGAGAGAGAATCATATACGGTTTTAGCGAAACGAAATGCTTTTTTTGAAAAAGATGGAAATTATTATGAAAGAAAAATTCTGGGAATGTATGAGGATGCTTATTTTGACGATACAGGTAATGCTATAAGTAGAGAAGATGATACAATTCTTGCAGAAGCCGGGACATTTGTTTTAGATGAAGATGGATATTTACGTGCTAAAAATGAGGGGAATAATAAAATTGTAGGTACTAATTTTACGATAGATGACAAGGGACAGTTAATAAAAGTGGCGGAGTCACACCAAATAAGTGATGATGACGGAGAATTTCTTATAGTTGGGGATGACTTAGTTAGAAAAGAAAATGGGGAATTGTTTGAAATTCCTCACAGAGTGGAATATTTAGCTCAAACAGATGCAGAGAATATTTATAATGAAGGTTCTGCTAAGTTATTAATTTCTATGCTTTCTTATTTAAAACAACATGGAGATAAATATTCTATGCTTCAACCCGAAATGAGGATTACTAATCCGGGGGAATCTTCTTTTGCTAAAATTATAAGTTGGGCTCATAGGATGGTTCTCTATGGCGAAAGAGTATTTAGTGATGTTGCAGGTAAAAGTCCTGCTTTTGGGAAAATGGTTTTTAATTTAGAAAAATATTTATCCGATGTAGTAACTCAAGAAGTTATACCTTGGGAAACCGATAGTCATGATACATTAGAGGCTATGTGGGGAGGGTCGCAATTAGTAGCAAGCAATTCTCCTTTATTAACGGAAGAATCTCCGTCTACATATTTATTGGGGAAAATTATAGCTCAAAGATGGGTTAGAGGCGATTTAAAGAATATTGCAACCAACCATCCATTTTTTAAATCAATTTCTGCTTTGTTAAAAGGAGAATTCGATGAACTTAATAATATTTCGCTGGATCCTAAATCTGACGAAATGATTTCTTCGATTCTATATAACCTTTTGGGTCCTACTCTTTTTGCTATGTGGTTAGGAATAGGTTTGTATGGAGCTGAATTAGGTGTGCCTGTTTTGCCACAAGTTGCTTTTGGTTTATTTGCAGGAGTTATGACTGTTGTTGCCGGTATTCCTAATATTGTAATGCCTATATATGAAAAAGCAGTTGAGGGTAGATATAATGGTACAGTTCTTGCTGAAGCCGGGACATATGTAAAAGACGAAAACGGAGATATTTTAAGTAGAGAAAATAATACGCTTATTGCAGAAGCAGGCACATTTATAGAAGGTAAAGATGGAAATATTGTAAGCAAAGAAGATTATTCGGGATATGCTGAGCTTTTAGGAAAAGGTACATTGCAAGCATTAGTTTCTACCTCAGTATATCTTATGAATTTAGTATATTTGCCGGTTGCTATAGGCGAAACAGTTTGGAACCAATTGCGAGGAAAACCAGGGAATTGGACTCCTACTGCTACTGTAAAAAGGATGTTAGAAAGAGCTCCTTCTTTAAAAGATACTTATAAAGAATTGTGGCTTGCACCTACAGTAGGTGCTGGATTGGCTTTAATGGCCGGACTTACAGGAAACACTTCCCTTTTAGCATGGGGTTCGCCGATTTGGTTTGGTTCGTTTATATTAGGACCTTTAGCGACTTGGTTTACTGGAACAAAAGGGCAAGCGAGAGATTTTACTAGAAAAATCATAGAAGCAATAAGGGGAGAATAAACATGAATAGTATAAAATATATAAATAGAGGTTTGTTGTTTTTTACAATATTTATATGTTTATTTAGCTTTAATATTTCTTTTGCTCGAGTAGTAAGAGATATTTCTTACAATTCAGGTTTTGATATAGTAAATGCGGTTATTAATTTAAGTAATGAAGCTTTTAGATATGAATACACTGATAGAGAAAGAATACAGTTTTTACAGAAAGAATTAGATTCTTCAAGTAGATTATATGCAGCACTCGGGAAAATTTCAGAAAATATATATCGTGGATGGGATTGGGGTAATTTTTCAAATAAAGAAAAATTAGCTAAACTTCAAGAAATTTATGAAAATAAGAATTTGGATGCTGCCGAAAAAGATATAATAAATTGGACGCTTGATTTAGTTAATGGAGAAATAAGAACAGATTTTTATAGTTGGCTTATACAAAATCAAGAGAGTGGAAATGGAGGAATTAAATTATCTGAGGCAGCTGGGAAAATTGTAGAAATGGCTAATAATAAAACCCGATATCTGCTTTCTGATGCTGATAGAGTAGCATTGTTTTCGTATTATTTATTATGTTCAGGAAAACAAGTTTCTGAAGATATAACGAAAGTTTTAAAGTTAACTAATAGAGATAATTGGGAAAGTTTATCTAAGGCAGGAAAAGAATATTTAATAAATGAGAAGACTTTTAGCGAAAATAAAGAATTAAGTGCATTGATAAAGAAAGCATTGCAATTAAATAATTATCAAGAGGCTAAAAATGTATTTCTTAAAGAAATTAAAAGTGAAGTAATAAAAGAAGTAAATAAAGCTATAAGAGATGATAAACTAAAAGAATTTTTAGAAGATGCAGGTGTTTCAGAAGCACGTATAAAAACACTTGAAGATAAGATTAACCAACTGGCAGATGAGATTCTTACATTGGAAAATAAGATTAACCAACTGGCAGATGAGATTAAAAATAAAATATCAGGGTTTTTGGATAATAATATACAACTAAGAGAATATATAAGAG
>JAGYMU010000078.1 GCA_018399995.1 Halanaerobiales bacterium
GATTTTAATAGTGTCGATTTTCCAGTGTTATTTTCTCCAATTATAATATTAATATCATTAAATTTTAGAACATCAGTCATACCATAACATCTGATATTATGCATTACCATCTCAGTAATTTTCATAAAGAACCCCATTAATGTTTAGCGCTGTCATAATTAGTATAACTCCCAATGTTCTCTTATTCAGAAAAAATTATTCAAATTTTATTTTATCAATCTCCTTCATCAACCGATCGGTTTCTTTCAAAGCTACAATAATCCTCTGGTAGTGCCTTATGTCATCATAATCCAGTTTCCGGCCTCTGCGATCCTTGAGCCATTTCTGGGCGGGTTGGTAGCCTCCGATATAAAATTCCCAGGCCACTAGTGGAACTCCATCGAAGTACTGCTGATCATTGATCCATACGCGGCCTTTTGTTTTATTTGTGGTTTCGTATCCCGGACTTCTGGAAGTTATCCTTCGGGTAACCTCGTTATCTCCATCGATAGGGTAGGTAGTAATAAACTGATCAACAACCGGGCTTTCCAAAAGGTGGATTTTTCTAAGTTGGCTACCGAGTTCAACAAACTTCCAAAAGGTCTTTTTGTTTTTGGGGTAGGGGATGCGGGGAAAGTCTATTTTAAGGAATTCTTTATACTTTTCACGATAGGTTGGTGAATGAAGAATTGCATAGATATAGTCTATAATATTGATTGGAGAAATAAGGGCAGGATCATTTGTTTTTTTGACACTAGTAAATTTCACTCCCATAGATATACAAAATTCATCTATTACTGATTGTACTATATTACACTGCCTAGTATTAGAATTTATATCTAGATTAGTGCTGAATGTATATAAAGGAAAACTTTGCAATGAGTCGCCTGCAGAATCCAGGAGATGTAAATCAAAAATATTCTTAGATAAGAAAAAATACGCTTGAGAAAGTTGTCGATTTTTTTTTGTTGTTATTAAAACAAGGTTGTCATCTTTAATATTGGCCATGAATGATTTTTTTGAATCACCTCTTGTGATTATTTCATTTATTGTTTTATTGGGATAATAAGTAAAACGATAATCAAAGGGGCGATACGTAACCTTTTTTATATTTTCGGTATCATTTTCAACAAAGAATTTCTTTTTATCATTTAGTGACCAATCTGAAGTTTCTTTAAAATTATATTTTGTTAAAATATCACTATTATCGAGATTATTTAAATCAGCAAGCATTTTAACTACACATTCCCTTGAGAAATGTTCTTTTACAAGAAGATTATCTTTTCTAAATTTTATACCACCACCCTTTTTATAGAATAATTTATCAAGTCTGATAAATTGATCGTAATCTTTTTTTGCACTAAAATCTTTAGGAATAAAGAAATTATAATAGTCATCGGGATTTAATTTTATCCAGTTGATAGATAAAATTGAATTATGATTTAAAAAATTATATTTATACTGTCTTTGACCAAAAACATCTGTATATAAAACCTCAGCCTGGTCATTTTTTGAGGAGGTTTTAATAAAAATATTGATTGAAACTCCCTGCTGAATATCAAAAACATTTTCTTCTTTGGACTTTAAATCAGTTCCTTCTCCTTTTTTTGTGTCCCCATGTAAATTAATTACATAGATTTTATTAAATGATAGTGATAAATCCTTTCTCATCTGTCGATGAGTTATACCATCTAAATAACTATTGTTGGAAATATATGCTAAAATGCCTTCTCCTGTTTTATCTATAAGATAATGACCATATCTAATGAATTTTACATAGTCGTCTGATAATGCATTTTTATTAATTTCATCAACATTATTTTTATACGAGCCAACTAAATTATTAATCCATTCACCCTTATTAGAACTACTTACAGAATATGGGGGATTTCCAATAACACACATGACAGGTGTATCTCTTTTAATATGATTTGCTTCGTTCGCCTCTGTGCTTAACCAATTTGCAAAAAGTGTTCCCGTATCCGGATGATGTTCTTCAAGAGAGTTCGTTAAATAGATTTTAAGTCTTTGATCTAGTGTTGGTTTGTAGCCGGTTTCTTCTAAAAGAAGATCCAGCTTTAAATGGGCCATTGCGTATGAGGCCATTAGGATTTCAAAACCATTTAAACGTGGAATAAGGTCTTTCTCGAGATATCTACTCCAGATTCCTTGCTGTCCCTTAAACTTCTTGTATATTTGTTTTATGACTTCGGCTAAAAAAGTGCCAGTACCTGCAGCTGGATCCAATATTTGGACCTTATGAACCTCATGTTCAGACCTTTTATATCCTGTTTTAGATCTAAGATCTGTGACTTGTGAATCAACCGTTATCTTTGTTTTTGTTGTGTCTGCTAATCCGTCATTTAATTCAAACTCAGTTTTGAGAATGTCATCAACAGCTCGGACAATAAAGTTTACTACCGGTTCGGGAGTATACCAAACACCACGTGATTTGCGAAGCTTAGAATCATATTCTCCGAGGAAGGTTTCGTAAAAATGAATCATCGGATCATGCTGTTGCGTTGCTTTACCAAAATCTTTTAAAAGAGCAGCTACATCTGTCGCTCTAAAAATATCTGCTAAAGCATCTACCAACCATTTTATTCTGTCATCAAGGTCATATCCGGCGATGTATTGAAATAATTTTCGGAGGAAGGGATTTGATTTTGGAATTAACGCTGCAGCTTCTTGTCTGGTGAATGTATCTAATGAGGGATCATGTAGACGTGCGGCAAACATACCGTAAGCAATTGTTTGTGCGTATATATCAGCAAAACCCTTTGGTTTAATATCGTGTATTAGAACATCTTTAAACGCGTATAGTTGTTCGCGTAATGTGTTGTCTTCAATCAAATGATCAGAATTATCATCTTCAATAAGAGCGTTTTCAATAATTTTAGCTAAAAGTTTTGCTTTTCCTGCCATCATTATGGCAAGTTTCTTAGAACTCTTGATCGTTTGTCCTGTATATGATGAAAAATCATTAATAAGGGTAATAAACTCATCATATTTATCCCGACTGCCAATGATCTCCCCATTTTCTATGTGGCCAATTGATATTGAGTATTTAAATTCACCATTAAGATAAAGCCTAAAATCAAGGTAGTTTGTAAATATTAGATTTGGAAGGGAAGATTTATATCGATCAAATTGTTCTTTATATTTTTTATCAGTTAGATCTGCGCCGATATCTTTTGCCTCAATATAGCCAATAGGGATCTCACGTCTTGTAAGAATGTAATCCGGGGCTCCGCAGGCAGACCTGGTAGGCTCGTTAGTTACGAGAACATTATCACAAAGATCTGTTAATAATGCTTGGAGATCTCCGCGATATGAGTGTTCGGTTGACCTACCTGCTCTGTAGCGGGTGTTTAATTGGTTAATGTAGTTTTGGATTGTCATAATGCTTATTGATGGATAACCCCATCTATGGGAACTGATATTCTAAATTGAATAGGGGCTCTTTTTGATTTTCCGTTGATGTCTTTATAAGCAATATTAAAGTTTAGAATTTGATTTTCTTTATATAAGGAACCTGGAAGTTTAAAAAGCACCTTTTCTTCATTGTTGCCACCAATATCTTGTGATTTATTATTTGCAATAGATACAGAGAACTCATGACTTTCTGATTCTTCTATTTGAATGTTTTTTGCAATTCCAGGGGTGTTATTTTTTATTGAAACAAGAACATTATTACTACAATATTCTGGAGATATTTTATTCTCTATTCCAACATAATACGATAAATAATTTTCTTCGTTTTTTACAGGTCCATATTGATCAATCTTATCAAAGCTTAGTTGAGGTGTTAAATTTTTAATATTTAGAAGATTAAGTTTATTTTGGTTTTCTATATATTTTTTTTGTTTTCGATTCAGTACTATTTCATAAAATAGGGTTCCTCCAGCAAATAATGCTGATAATCCGGCAATAACTAATGTTAGGATTTCATTTGGGGCCATATTACTTCCCCCAACTCCCCACAACCTTATTAGCAAATACCAGGCATGTTGTCGTAATTGGTTTATGCATCGATCTTTAATCCTTAATAACTGTAAAATTTAGAAATCTGCGGGCGAATAAACAAGGGATAGTTTGTTCCCCGCATCCCAATTCAAGCTGGCATCACAACAACGCCCCCTCTTCTCACACAACATCCCAAACAAGTCGCGAGGATCCCTTAAGCATGCCTTGACAAAACTAACGAAAGTCGCAAGGGAAGAGACGTTTTATGGTGAATAAAAAAGCTGCCTTTAATTCCGTATTAGTGGGGGAAAGGTAAGGGACTGTATTGATTTAGAATCTATAATTTATTGATATCCCAATATTGTTTTGTGAGGGTTCAACTGAAAAATTCGATTTTGATTTCCAATTGTTTGAACTAATTAATGCATAAATATAATATGCTGCAAATGAAGTTTGTATAACTGAAGATAATATCAGTAGTTCTTTACCACCTGGCAAGAAATATGCATAAGGATTATTTTCAATACGTATTACTGAAACTATCGGACCAATAATCGGTATTGCTGTCGTGCCAAATGTATAATCTCCCATCAGGCCGCCAATTAATAATGTTAGCCCATAGGAGGTCAATGCACCATATCCACCAATTTTTTTATGTATACCATAGGGGTTTATTTCCGCCAAGTTATTATTGATTTCAGATTTACTATTTATCTGATTAAGTAAATCTTCAGCATCTGTCGAATTTGATGTATCAAGCAATACTTTGTCTCCAACATTAATTTTATATCCAAATTCAGAAGATATTATTTGTAAAGCACTAATATCATCCCTAGTATTAATTACTTTAGCCTTAGCAATAGTAATATTGTTTTGAATAATAAAATAATAGGTGTCTATCTTGATGCCTTGATTGGATCCACGATTGATTATTAATTTATCATTTTCAGCTTGAATTATCTCTATTGTCTCAGTTGATGCAGAGATGCTTAAAGGAATAATTAAAATAACCAAAAATAATAGTAATGGATTTTTTTTCATAACTCAACCTCTTGTTTTAATTATAATTTCATTTTAGCCGTTTTTCGATCTATAGCGTTGTATTAGTGGTAATCTTTTAAGCGCTACTTCGGCAATGGCTTATCTTGTAAGTCCGTCTGCCTCCTTGGAACATATGAAACCATTTGGGTTCCGTTCATGTTTGAGAGTTTTCTTGTCATTTTAAGGCTCCGATATGCCGTCCTTCCAAAAGGTGCAGCATTGGTATTTACTTCATGAATACCATCTTCTTCGTATCAATGAAGTTACCTGCTCGCAGGCAGTAGGCGTATATACTGCATTAATCAGAATTGCCACTCATATAAACTTCTTTATTGCTATTTGTAAAATTTAAAAGAATTTGCAATATGTGATATTTCTAAGCGAAATGAATTGTAATAGTTTTTGGGACAACCAATACTGATTGTATATAAATTCCTTCCTTTTACTAAAAGTATAGCATATTGAACAAAAGGATCAACCCCCGCTATATGCACTTCAAAAAGAATATCAACAGCGGGGATATTTGAAATTGTGAGTCTATTTTTTGAATGCACTATGACATTATCAGAACCAAAAACATTTGTCATGATATATTCAACATCTTTTAAAGACATTTTATCCATAGAATGACCATAATTGCTCAGCACTTGAACGTTTACTGAAGCAGTAATTGGATTCGCCCCATATAAGTCTTTACTTGCTTTAAATAAGGTTGCATCCATAATACCACTTGTTAAGGTCCAATCAGAGGGGTATTCAATTTTAAATCCGTGGGAATTATTATAAGATTGTTTATAAGTAACATCTTCAGCTATAGCTGAAGTAAAAAGAATAATACAAATACTCACCATTAGAAATTTCTTCATAAAATAACTCCTGATTGATAATATAATTTATTATTATATGTGTTTATTGTCATATAATGTCTAATGTAATAAACATCAATATTAATCATAATCAGCTAAAAGATTCATGCGTCAATTCTTATTTAAAATAATTAAAATACATATGTTACGGTAATTAAAGAACCTATAATGGTTATTATACCGAGAACAACAGCTATTTTTGCCAGTATGGCCCAAGTAACATTACCCTTATACTTATTTGCCGCATTCCATATACCCCTAAAGGCAAATGTTATATAAACAATATGTAAGATATACACCGCTATCAATAAGAGTGGTTCCTCAATAAACATGTAAAGAATATTCACAGCCATGCCAACCACAACTCCAAATAACCAGTATGTTTTTACTAATCCGAAGTCTCCATTGGCAAGTTTTTTTAAAAAACCACCCTTAGTTTCATTTATGGGTATGTACCTGACATTATATTCTTCATTAGAAGGGGGTGAATCATTGTTGTCAATATTATTTAAATGAGGAATTATATTTTTTTCATTTTTTTCTTCAGGGTGTTGTTCCTTTACATCCCTTTTTTCTCCTGTATATCCCGGAATATGTCGTTCTAATTCTTTATTCCTATCTTCTAAAATGCGTTTCATAATCTCAAACGCTTCCTCTTTATAGATTTGAGTATTGTGTTTTTCTACGAGCTCATTTAGCTCTTCAGTTGATTTCGATTGAAAATACATTAATGCTTCTTGGTCCATTAGGTACCCAATGATTAGTATTTATTATATAAAACAAAGCTGTTTATCATTTGATCAAATAATGTTTCATATTTATTAAGTCCACCGCTATTGATTTTAATATTATCTAAAAACACAGAAGCAGATCCCTCAAATTTAATCAATTTGTCCTTATAGTAAATAAAATATGATGCGGTTTCCATAGTAATATTATTTTTAGCACGTTGCATTGTGATATTATAATTTACCCAATAACCGGGAAGACCTTCAAGAGTTAATTTTCCGTAATTCATAATTTCAACATCTTCTGGAATAATTTCTTTTAAGTCAGAAGGATTTAGTATTTCATCAATTTCACTTTCTGTTATTATTTCATCCGGTTGAAGTGAAAGGTCATAAATTCCAATCATGAACATACTAAGACCTTTGCCTCTCCCGCTTATGAACTTTTGAACTATATGTGGTCGGTTCCCATCTTCAGATTTCCACGTTTTTGGAAATTCTATTGAGAACCGAATCCCTTGAGATTTCCCTAATCCGCTGTTTTCGTATTTATTTCTAAATCCATCCAAAAATTCTTTTTCAGGATATTGTTGATATTCAGGGTTAAAAAGCAAAAATGTTTCTAGTACAGGTGAGTCTATATTCCCTTTAGCTCTTTGTCTAACTATATTAATAAACTGTCTGGCTTCATCTTCTGTAAAATAATTATTTTGTATCATTTGTTTAAAAGTTTGACGCATTCCATTTTTAATTTCCTTCCACTCAGTAGCCGAATAATTATTCATTATAACATCAAAGTTTTCTATTGATGATTTGTAATTACTTGAGAATTCATAGCGAGCCCTAATAACCTCTGATGATAAAGCAGGATACAATTCTAAAATTTTATCCAAGGAAAAATCTTGTCCTAAATAAAAACCATATGCTCGCCCAATATCTTTAGCCAAATCATTAGTAAGGGTTATTTCTTCTATTGAATTTGCATAGCAAATTGATATTAGTAAAAACGATAAAACCTTCCCAAGGGACAGAATTCTTTTAAACATGGCTTTCACCTTATCTTCGATTATTATATTTACAATGATAAGTTATTGCCTTTTTTGCTGAATATCAACTTTTATGTTTGAATGACAGGCCATCCCCTCCTTACCCCCCTCTTCTCACACCACATCCCGAAGAAGTCGCGAGCGTACCTGGTTTTATGGTGAATAAAAAAGCCACCGGAAGAGGTGGCTTTTGTTGTATTAGAATGGGGGAGAGTTACTTCATAAAAACCATCTTCTTCGTATCAACAAAATCACCGGCCTGCAGGCAGTAAATGTAAACTCCAGT
>JAGYMU010000079.1 GCA_018399995.1 Halanaerobiales bacterium
TAGATATTGCTTTAAATTATAATTATAGAAAATTGCTTATAAAAAAAGCTTTATTTATACTTTACAAATTAAAATATGATCAAAACATATTACACAATAAAGAATATTAATCGCGAGGTATTAAACTATGAGTCTGAATTTTATAAAAATTTTAGATAAATATTTAATTAAAGAAGTTAGCAAACCTTTTATTATGGGTGTTTTTACCATAACAATAATTTTATTGGGAAACTATTTATTTCAATTGACTGACTTAATAATAGTCAAAAATGTACCTATTGCATTAGTGGCTGAATTACTTTTTTATAAGTTACCCGATGTTATAGTGGAGACCTTTCCTATTGCTATTTTATTTGCAACGATGACCGGTATAGGCAGATTAAGCAGGGAAAGTGAAATAACAGCCTTTCGAATGGGAGGAGTTAGTCTGTACCGCTTGATTATACCTGTTCTGATAGTGGGGATTATAGTGAGTGCTTTTACCTTTGTCTTAAATGAGGAAATAGTTCCCTGGTCAAACCATGAGGCTCAAAATATCATCAGACAGACTATTTTAAAAGATGCCATGCCCAGTTTAGAAGAAGAGGTTTTTTTTAAGGGACCGAAAGGTAGGCTCTTTTATATTAAGAGCTATGATGAAGAACAGGGAATTATTGAAAACATAGTTATTTATGACACAAAAGGCAGTGACGATATTAGTTATCCTGAGGTTATCACCGCCAGTCAGGGTATAATTGAAGAGGATCAGTGGATGTTGAAAGAAGGTCTTATACATAAATATAATGAAGATGGAAATATAATTATGGAGAGCCGCTTTCAAAATATGGAGATACAGATTACAGAAGAGATGCGAGAGATTTACAGTAATCAAAAAACTGCCAAGGAGATGAGCAGAGAGGAATTAAATAGACAGATCAACCTATTTCAAAAAAGTGGGATAAATGTAGATTCTCTATTAGTTGATTACCACCTGAAATTATCAGAACCCCTGACTGCCTTCATTTTTGTCTTGATAGGTGTTCCTTTAAGTTTGGTCAATAAAGAGAGTAAAACTTTGAATATAATCATGACTATAGTGATAATATTCCTTTATTATCTGATCTTATCAGTCAGCAGGTCATTGGGCAGAAATTATCTGCTTTCACCTCTGATGGCGGCCTGGCTGCCCAATATAATATTTTTTGTTGTAGGTCTTTTTATTCTAATCTGGAGGGAATCATGGGAGAGGTATGTTTATAAGCTGCTGCCTGGTATGTTTGTTATACTCCTTGTTTTTTTATTGATTGCTTCACCTTTAAATACTGTGCAAGCGCGAGAGGATTTAAATATTAGCAGTGATTCAGTTAAATATAATGCTGAGGAGAAAATAGTTGAAATAACCGGTAATATCAGTGGTAATTATGGTAAGTATTATATTAGATCAGAAAATATAAATATCATGGCGAAAGAGGGAGAAGAAAAGTTACTCACAGATCCTAAGAAGGTTGAACTATTACCAGGTGATTTTTCAGGCTGTGATTATGAGGTACCTCATTACTTCTTTGATGCCCAGAAGGTTAATATTTACCCCAACGATTATCTAGAAGCATACCATGTAGTCTTTAGAGAGTTAAACGGCAAACTCCCCTTATTTTACTGGCCTTATTTGTATATTTCTCTTAAAGATGAAGAAAGAGATTTAATACCCAAGGTCGGTTATAATAGAGAGCGGGGTTGGTTTTTAAAGCTAACCTACTATTATAGTATATTTGATTTACCGGGCCGCTTATATATGGATTACTATACAAAGTCGGGTTTTGCAGGTGGATTTAAACAATACTTTATAAATAATCCAAAACAGCAGGGTTATGTTTACTTCTATAAACAGGAGAATAAAACAGATATCAATAATTTATTCGTTTGGGAAGGTGAGATAATCCATCAGTTTGAATCCGATAATTGGCAGGAGGATTTTCTGCTAAAAGTAAGGGAGTATTCAGACACCTTAAATATAGACTCCAGGTTAAACTTAGATTATAGATACGATACCAGGCGAATTAATATAGAATCTAAATATCAACAAAAAGATTATTTTACAAATGCAAGCAGAAATTCAAAAGAGTATGAAATCGGCTTATCTTATCAGGAAGAGATCTTTGATAATTTTGATTTAGGGCTTAATTATGTCAATGAATATACACAGACCGCCCAACAGAGCTTTAGAGAAAGTTTACAAAGAGATCTAGATCTTCAATATAGATGGGGAGAAGGCTGGGAAACGGGTTTAAGTTATGAATCAGGTGAAAGACTATCATCTGATCGTGATAAACGGACACGCTGGAGTGCTAACAGTTATATCACAAAGTACTATAAGAACTTTAAATTCGATTTACTTCTGGAGAGATATGATCCTAAATTTAAGGAAGAATCGGAAGAAGATGAGGTTAATTTTTACAAACTACCGGAATTAATTATCGAATATCGTCCCCGTAATAATTTTGATTACAAATTAATATTAGGTAATTATTATGAAAGAGATAGAAATATCAACGGGCCGAGAGCACAGGCCCAGGTTTTATATGATAACAGATGGTATATATTAGATAATAATATTTTAAGAACAGAACAATCTGTGCTTGGTAGTGTCTATGGGAGTGAAGGGTTTAACTTTAACCAGCTTGACTATCAGGTTATTACAAACAGTCAGTTTGAACTTGACAGTTATATAACTGATAATTTAAGAATGACAAATTCATACAGTTATATAAAACAGTTTGGCGACTCCTACTTTACTTTTGATCGGGTAGAACCCGAGAATTTATTGGAAAATGAGTTGAGATATGATTTAAATAGAAGACTTGATTTCCGTCTGGAAGGTGGATATGATTTTAAAAATGACGAATACTTACTTTTAGAAGCAGTAACCAAACTAAAAGTAATGGAAAACTGGGATATAGATTTTGGGTTTGTTTATGATTTAAACAGGGATCTATTTGATGATAATTTAATCTTGAAGAGCAACTTCTATAACAGTAGATGGCAGCACAAATTAGGTATAGAATATAATATAAACGATGGTGCCCTAGAGAAACTTGACAATCAAATAATATATGAGCTATCCGGTGACTGGGGATGGTATATTGAAAACAACATAAGTATCAATACACAGAGGCGTGATCCCATCCGGGAAGCCAATCTTCGAATAAAAAAACAGCTGCATTGTCGTGAAATAATATTCAGTTACGACTACGTTAAAGATGAATATACTTTAGAATATTCAATCAATCTCTTTCCTTCTCAGGGAATAGAGTTTATAAAAACAGAAGACGACTTAACATTTGATATAGGTATAGAAGAAAGATTAGAAGAAGATGATGATCGAAGCAATGACTAAAAATGGAGGAATTAAGATGATAAAAAGATACTGTTTGTTAACGACAGTTGTGTTATTAACTATGGTTTTAATGGTAGGCAATATTATTGTTTTAGCACAGGAAGAACCCGAGGAGTCCAATACAGTCTATATAAATGCTGAACACCTTGAATATGAAGATGAAAAGACTATTTTATCCGGGAAGATCAACATTAGAAAAAATGATACTGTGATTAAAGCTGCTCGAGGAGAGCTTTTTAGGGAAGAGAACAGGATGGAATTAGAAGAAGAAATTAATGTAGATTATACTGATGGCAATGTTAAAGCCGAAAGAATGAGTGCTTTACTTGATACAGAAGAATATGTTTTTGAAAACTCGGTAGTGCTCGAGTATTTATTAGAAGAAGAAGAGAAGAATATGATCCTAAACAGTGATTATTTAAAGATCTTTGGTGATAATAATTCTTTTAATGCCAAAAATAATGTAGTTATCGATTATGATGATAAGATCTTCAAAGGAGATAATGCCGATTATAATGGAGATGAAGAAATACTATATCTAACAGGTAATGTCCTGATCGAAGAAGGAGAAGACTGGGTTAAAAGTGATGAAGCTAAATTTTTCTTAGGTTCAGACGAGCAAGGCTATACTGCTGACGGTAATGTTGAAATAAAGATCAATCTTGATTAATAAGTCTTAATTTATAAGAGGAGCTTTATATGATTTCTTTCATAGTAATTCTAATAGCAGTTTTAGATCAAATTATCAAGATACTGATAATCAACAATTTTCCTTTGGGTTTACCTCAGCCAGTTATTAAAAATATATTTAATATTACCTATGTGAGGAATACAGGTATTGCCTTTGGGATGTTTAAAGGTAATAATCTAATGATGATAATATTCAATTTTGTTATTATTACTGTAATGATTATCTTGGTTTATAAGATAAATTTTGGTAACATATTTTTTAAACTATCTGCAGGTTTTATTATCGGTGGAGCTGTCGGAAATTTAATTGATAGGATCTTCAGGGGATTTATTGTGGATTACTTAGATTTTAGCTTCTGGCCCGCCTTTAATTTGGCTGATTCTATGATCGTGATTGGTGGGATAATGCTTGCTATCTTTTTATTGATAAAAATGGAGTAATTGTATTTAAAAAAAGGAGAGATTTTTTATGATTGATCCAGTAGCTTTTCGCATATTCTCTTTACCAATCAAATGGTATGCATTATTCATTGCTTTTGCTATAATAATAAGTTTGTTTCTTATGTTGAGACGTGCCAGACAGGTAGGAATTAAAGAGGAATTTATCTTAGATTTCTTTATCTGGGGCATCCCGGCCGGTATAATTGGAGGTAGACTCTACTATGTGATATTCAAACTGGATTATTATCTTAAATATCCTGTTAAGATATTTGCCATGCGACAAGGTGGAATGGCCATCCATGGGACAATAATAGGTGGTATATTGGTTTTGTTATTAATGTGTAGGCGTAGAGATGTTTCTTTTCTCAAGATGGCAGACTTGACTGCACCCGCCCTTATTTTAGGACAGGCCATCGGGCGCTGGGGAAACTTCATTAATCAGGAAGCATATGGGGGTATTGTAAGTAAATCTTATATCAGCAACTTCCCCGAGTTCATCCAAAAACAGATGTATATCGGAGGTAATTATTACCATCCCGCCTTTTTATATGAATCGCTCTGGAATCTTTTTGTCTTTATATTTTTAATATCAATTAGAAAAAAGAGCTTTATAAAAAAGGGTGATATCCTTTTTATGTATCTGATCGGCTACTCTGTAGGCAGGTTTTTTATTGAGGGGCTTAGAACCGATAGTTTAATGCTGGGCAGTATTCGAGTTGCTCAGTTGATCAGTATAATACTGATTGTGTTTAGTTCAATAGTTATCTACTTACGTCATCGAACTCAATAGTTGAGGAGCAAATTCTATGTCTATCTTTTTGGTAATAATGTCCGGTATTTTAATAGTCTTACCCTTTTTTATACCAGATTTATTTTTTATTAGTTGGATTGGCCTGATTCCTTTCTTATACAGCTTGTATAATACAGATTTTGAAAATGCTTTTATTAAAGGCTGGCTGTTGGGTACTATGATAATGGCAGGGGTCGGATATTCTCTCTATAATCCCCTGCGCATATCGACCGATCTAAATTCCTTTTTTATTATATTAATCATATCATTGTTATTTATTGCCTTTGCTTTTATTTACGGTTTGTGGATTAAATTTTATCAGTTCTTAGAAATAAATAATTCTTTTAATCCCCTGATATTCTCATTTTCATGGGTTTTATTAGAATACTCCAGATATATATTTTTAGGGTTTTTCCCACTCGGTTATTTAGGATATACCCAGACCAACTTTACTCATTTTATTCAGATTGCTGATCTGGGAGGGGTATTTTTAGTTTCCTTTTTAGTGGTCTTAATAAACAGCTGTATCTTTAAGCTAATCTATGATAAAAAATACTACCATTTAATTACGATAATATTACTGTTTGTTATTGTATTTAGTTACGGTACATACCGTTTGAATTATTTTGATAATCTAAAGCCGGCTAATTCTAACTATATTAATGTAGGAATTATCCAGACCAATATCAATCAAAATGAGAAGTGGCTGTCCAGTAATATAGAAAAGAACAATAATATGATTTTAAGTTCGATTGAATTATTAAGTGGTTCTGATCTCATTATAACACCGGAGTCTGCCCTTACATATGATTTAAGTAAGGAGAGCAAGTATCGCAGTGACTTTTTTGCAGGGATTGAAACCGAGCAAAAGACATATTATCAACTTGGTTCATTAGCCGAAAAAGACGGCTATCAGGGGAAGTTCAATAGCAGTTTCTTAAGCAACCCTCAAAAAGAATTTATGGGAAGGTATGATAAGAACAAACTGGTCTTATTTGGAGAAAAAGTAATGTTTAAAGATCTACTGGCCAAATATACCGGGAACAGCTTCGGTTCTCTTGAAGAAGGCGATGATGTAACTATCTTTAAAAGCCCCTTTGCTGAATGGAAGGTACTGATCTGTTCAGAGATCTTATACCCGGAATACAGTCTAAAAAAGTTTGGACAATTTGACTTTATCATCAATCAATCCAATGAAGCCTGGTTTGGTAATAATCCTACAATTAAAGATGAGATGTGGTTTGCCAGCATCTTCAGGGCGGTTGAAAATAGGAGTATAGTTCTGAGAGCCGGTAATCATACCCACGCTGGTTTGATCTATCCTACAGGTGAAGGAATCAATATTGCAGAAAAGCAGCAAAGGCAGTTTAAAGTTGAAATTAAAACTGATAAAAAGCCGACAATTTATCAAAGATATGGCAGTAGTTTCGGGATTATTTTACTTATAATTTTAACTTTATTGATAAGTTTTAAGTACTTCTATAGACAAAACAATTAAAAGATTTACTTTTTTTAAAAAAAATCAAGTAAATTTTACAATAAAAATACTTCTTAAAAAAAGGTATTATCCCTATAATGTAGAATATGATTAATAATAAGAGAACGCTGAAATAAATGTGATTTATCTGTAATAATCATTTGAAATACACTCTAAAATAAGTTATAATTAATATTTGAAAATAAAGCAATCTGTAAAAAGCTTTTATTTTCTAAAAAAAGTTGTCAGATTGTTGCCTTATTAGGAAATGTTACCCCATCCCGATAATCTTGTTCGCAGATCTGAGTATTATATAATGCTGGTTTTAGATTTTATAGTAAAGTTCACAGTAGGCCATAAATCTACGGTTACTTTACTAAAACATCTAAAATCTCAAGACAATTCAACAGGCTTTATTATATTTTTAAATAAGTAGGTATTTCACAGACAAGTATAAGAAGTAAATGATTTAAGCTAAAGTGATTTCGTATTAATAGATAACCCAGATACAGACTGAATAATTGATATATAAAGCGAACCTGCCTTTCTAAAAAAACACTCAAACTATATGTATATAAAAACAAAATACGATTTATTCAAGAAATTAAATAGTAGAATTAGATATAGCCGGACTATTTTTTAGATCCTGGATTCTATCTACAAATTTAAAAGTTAAACTGTTCTTTTATTTAATAAACTTCAAGTGCATGTAAAAAAAATTATTAAAAAAACCATTAATCTTTTTTTCATATTTAACTAAAGTTTTAGGGTTAGCTACTACTTCTCCATCAGAGGTGGCTAAAAAATCTTTTATGCCTAAGTCTATACCAATTGCTTTATTAGTTTGAGGTATTTTTTTTACACCTTCTTTTACACATATAGAAATGTAGTACTTACCTGCTTTTGACTTTCTTATTGTAACATTTTGAATTTCACCTGTAACTTCTCTAGATTTTCTAAATTTTACCCAACCAAGTTTGGGTAGTTTGATTTTATTATCTTTTATCTCAATGCTTTCAGTTCCACTAGAACGCTTGAAGTATTGAGTTCTGTAAGCTTGCTTATTATTCTTTTTTGATTTAAATTTAGGAAAACCACCTAAACCCTCAAAGAAACGCCTAAATGCTTTGTCTAAGT
>JAGYMU010000008.1 GCA_018399995.1 Halanaerobiales bacterium
TTCAGAGCTCTTAAAGTATAGTATTTTACATATTTGATATTAATGGGTTTCCTATTACATCAACATTTTCTAAAAAAATATATTAAACTCTAAAATGATACTTTTTGTGCAGGTTTCAAATTGGAAAATTATTTAAAGCCTTATATGTTGGGCTTTATTATCTAGAAATAGTAATTTATCAATGTTTTTTGTACAAAAAGAAAATTGTAAACTTTAGGAGCTCTGAAATTAATTAATATCAATATGTAAATTACAGACAACTTTGGATGGGAGAGTTTAATTAATGAGTATATTAGTTACCGGAGGAGCCGGTTATATCGGAAGCCATGTGGTAAAAACACTTCTTAATAAATTTGATGTTATCACCCTTGATAATTTAAATAAGGGCTATGAAAAAGCTGTTTTAGGTGGTAGATTAATCAAAGGTGATCTCGGTGATAAAAAGCTCTTAAAGAAAATTTTTGAAAATAATAATATTGAAGCAGTTATCCACCTTGCGGCAGATAGTCTGGTGGGAGAATCGATGAAAAATCCCGCCAAGTATTATCATAATAATCTGGATAAAAGCATTAAATTACTGGAGATGATGGTAGAGTATAATATTAAAAATATTGTATTTTCATCTACAGCAGCCGTCTATGGTGAACCTCAAAAGATACCTATAACAGAAGAGCATCCAATTTGTCCCAGTAATCCATATGGAGAAAGTAAGTATTTTTTTGAGAAAGTCATGGAGCGCTATGATAAAATATTTGATCTTAAATATATTTCCTTGAGATATTTTAATGCAGCCGGGGCAGATCCGGCCGGAGAAATTGGTGAGGATCATAAACCGGAAACACATCTAATCCCTCTGATCTTAGATGTTGCTTTAAATAAAAGGGAGAAGATCTTTATTTTTGGCACTGATTACAGCACAAGAGATGGAACATGTGTAAGGGATTATATACATGTTAATGATCTTGCAACTGCTCATCTTCTTGCCCTCAGGGCACTTATGCAGGGCAAAGAGAGCAGCATCTATAATCTGGGGAACGGCCAGGGTTATACAGTAAGGGAAGTTATTGAAACTGTTAGAAGAGTTACAAATAGAAATATTATTGCTGAAAAGGCAAAAAGAAGACCAGGTGATCCAGCTCGGTTGATTGCCAGTTCGCAAAAGATAAAAGAAGAGTTGAACTGGTCGGCCAATTTACCTGATCTTGATACGATAATAGAAACAGCCTGGCATTGGCATAAAAAAGGCGGTTTTGATAAAAAATGATCAATGAATAGGAGATAATAATAAGAATATTGCAACAGGGCATAAAAGAGGTCAAAGGTTAATCTTTGATCTCTTTAAAAATATAATCAGAGAATATATGTAAGATAGATAAAATGTGTATTATAAGTCTTAATATAATCGGATAATACGGTAATTTAAATTAATAGCATTAAAACTATTTAAATATATTTAGGTTGAGAGTAATTTATTTTTAATAGGGCTGTTTAGTAAAAATTGCTAATATGTTGCTATTTAAGGTAATATATTATAAAATTATTAAGTAAAGAAACCTAATGCAATACTATTATTTTTTATAACTTATTAATGAATACTTATAGTTCAATAAAGAGAATGAAAAGGAGGATAGATATGATTCATAAAATAAATGAGGCGGCTAAATACATCAAATCTGAAATAAAAAGCGGGGCAGAAACAGCCCTCATTTTGGGTTCGGGTTTAGGGGTTTTGGCCGAAGAAATGGAAGATAAAAAGATTATTAAATATAAAGAAATTCCAAATTTTCCGGTTTCCACAGTACAGGGCCATCTTGGTCAATTTGTTTTTGGCAGTTTAAATAACAAACAGATTATGGCTATGCAGGGGCGTTTCCATTATTATGAGGGTTACAGTATGGATGAAATTGTACTACCGATTCGAATTATGCATAAATTGGGTATTAAAAATTTAATCATAACTAATGCTGCAGGTGGCATCAATATTAATTATAATCCAGGTAATTTTATGATCATCCAGGATCATATAAATCTGATGGGTGATAATCCATTAAGAGGTAAAAATTTAGAGGAATTTGGTCCCCGGTTTCCCGATATGTCTGAGATATATAATAAAGAATTAAGAGAGTTGACATATAAAATAGCAGTCCAAAATGAGATCAAAGTAGTCAAAGGAGTCTATGTAGGGTTGATGGGTCCCAGTTATGAAACACCAGCCGAAATTAGATATCTAAGAAAAGCTGGAGCTGATGCAGTCGGAATGTCAACCGTACCTGAGGCGATCACTGCTAATCACATGGGATTTAATATATTAGGGATCTCCTGTATTACAAATATGGCAGCCGGTGTATTACCTCAACCTTTAGATCATAAAGAGGTAATGAAGATAGCTGAAGAGGTCAAATTAGAATTTTCTACTTTTATTAAAGCGATTTTAAAAGAAGTTTAGGCCAGGAGGTCGAAAAATGAGGGCATATGATTTGATCTTAAAGAAACGAGATAATAATGAGCTAAATAAAAAAGAAATAGATTTTTTGATCAAAGGCTTTACACAGGGAGAAATACCAGATTATCAGATATCTGCTCTGGCAATGGCAATCTATTTTAATGGTATGAATGAACGTGAAATAGCTGATTTAACGATGGCGATGGCAGAGTCTGGTGATCAGATTGACCTTTCAAAAGTCGAAGGTATTATAGTAGATAAACACAGTACAGGTGGTGTAGGAGATACTACTTCTTTAGTATTAATTCCCCTAGTTGCTGCGGCAGGTGTACCTGTTGCCAAGATGTCAGGTAGGGGTCTAGGTCATACTGGTGGAACTATAGATAAACTGGAGTCAATACCTAATTTTAAGACGAATTTGAGTAGGGATACTTTTATCAATAATATAAATGAGATCAATGCAGCAATTGCCGGTCAAAGCGGGAATTTAACACCTGCTGATAAAAAACTCTATTCTTTACGAGATGTTACAGCTACTGTTGACTCAATTCCACTAATTGCGAGCAGTATAATGAGTAAAAAGATTGCCGGTGGTGCAGATGGAATAGTACTTGATGTAAAACTTGGCTCAGGGGCATTTATGAAAGATATTAAAGAGGCAGAAAAGTTAGCTGAGATTATGGTTAATATAGGAGAGAAACTCAACAAAAAAACAATTGCTGTATTAACTGATATGGAACAGCCTTTGGGCAAGGCAGTTGGAAATAATCTGGAAGTAATTGAAGCTGTAAATACCCTTAAAGATCAGGGACCTCTAGATTTGCGAGAAATCTGCTTAACTTTAGGGGCGAATATGCTCTTGATTGCTGAAAAGGTTGATAGTTTTAAAAAAGGCTATGAACTCTTAGAAGATAAATTAAAGGGTGGAGAGGCTTTTGATAAATTCAAAGAACTTGTTGAGAAACAGGGTGGAGATTTAAGATATATAGAAAATACTGATAAATTTAAAAAATCCCAAAATCGATGGGAACTAAAAGCGGATAAAAATGGTTTTCTTGTTCAATTAAAAGCAATCAACATTGGTCTGGCTGCAATGTTGGTTGGGGCCGGAAGGGCAACAAAGTCAGATGAAATTCTTAATGAAGTAGGGGTAATTCTTCACAAAAAGTACGGTAATAGGATTGCAAAAGGTGATAAAATTGCAACCCTACATTATAATAAAAATGATGATAATTTTGCAGAGGCGGTTCAGAAATTAAAAGATTCCTATCTAATTGAAAATAAGGTTATAAAGCCCAGGGATTTAATTTACAAAATAATTAAATAGATTGGCAGATAAAATAAGGGGTGGATGAAATGAGTATGTTTGATGGGGAAAGACTTTCTATAGAGACCTTTCAGATTGATAAAAAAAGGATGCAGCAGGGCTGGTATTCAGATGTTTATTTCAGGAATGTCAGCAGGATATTAAAGAAACTTTCTGAAGAGGGCTATAGATTCAAAAAAGAAGATATAGGAAATTTAGAGGTAGAGATGCAGATTTTTCCCCGCAGAGAACCATTTTGTATTTTAGGAGGCGTAGATGAGGCTTTAGCCTTACTGAAAGCAGCTACAGGCTATGAAAATAATAGAGGTGAGTTTGTAGAAACATATGATGAGTTGGAAGTCTTAGCCTGTCAGGACGGGCAAAGAGGCTATTATACTGGAGATCCTTGCAGGGTAGACCCGATAATAAAAGTTAGAGGCAGATATAGAGATTTTGCCCATCTAGAAACAGCTATCATTGGTTCCTTAACCGAAGCCTCCCGTATTGCAACCAATGTTTATCGAGTAATGGAGGCTGCCCGGGGCAAAGATGTTCTGTTTTTTCCTGCTCGCTTTGCTCACTATAAGCTGCAGGCTTTGCATGGATATGCATATTCATTGGGGGTTAATGCCTATAACCAGGATTATGAGGAAAATACGAACCGTTACGTCTCCACAGATGAACAGGGAGCTTGGTGGGGAGGCAAAGGCGGGGGAACGATAAGCCATTCATATATTGCCTCATTTTTGGGTGATACTACAGAGGCCATGCTTCAATTTTCCCGACTGATGCCCACAGATGTTAATAGGATTGCCCTGGTTGATTTTGATAATGACTGTGTTACAACCAGTCTTGAAGTACTTAAAGCTATGTTTGATAGATATATTAAATTTAAAAAGGCGGGTCAAAAAGAGCAGGCACAGAAATATAAACTATTTGGAGTTAGGCCTGATAATTCTTCTAGCCTTAGAGATAAAAGTATTGAGCCTCTTGGTGAAAAAAAATTAGATAATGGGGTAAATGCCAGGCTCGTTTTCAAATTGAGAAAAGAGATGGATAAAGCCTATCAAAAATGGGATTTAAAACAAAATGAAATAAAAGAAGCAGAAAAGTTCTGCCGGGATGTAAAGATAATTGCCACAGGTGGATTTAAACCTAAAAAGATCAATGAGTTTGAAAAGTCACAGGTTCCGGTTGATATCTATGGTGTGGGAAGCTGGCTTTTATCTAATAGCTCTGTGGAGGGCACTAAAAATGATTTTACAGCAGATGTAGTCAGGGTTAAAAAAGATGGTGAGTGGATCGAGATGGCCAAAGCCGGACGCAAGGCCTGTGATAATGAATGTCTAAAAAAAGTAACCCAATACTAAGATAATGGGGTTGATTTCATGGATTTAATTATATCACATGAAAATACTGATATTGATGGCCTGGCAGGAATGATAGCTGCTCTTAAACTCTATACTGAGGCCCGTGTTGTTATTTCTGAAAACCTAAGCAATTTAGCACAGAGGTTTTTAGCTATATATAAAGATGAGTTTGAACTATACAGATATGATGAAATAGATTATGAAAAAATAGATAGATTGATTATTGTTGATACCCATGAATTTGATAGATTGGGACCATTAAAAGATCTTATAAAATGGGATGAGGTTGAAACGATTGTTTATGACCATCATCCTCATCAAAAACTGGACTGGATCGATATAGATCTTTCCGAAGATATAGGTTCAGCCACTTCAATTTTAGTAAACAGAATAAAACGTGAGAATATTAAATTAAACCGAACAGAGGCAACTCTTTTTGCGCTGGGAATTTCTGCTGATACAGGTAACTTTATGCATTTAAATACAGAATCCGAGGATTTAATTGCCTTTGCTTACCTTCTGGATATGGGGGCTAATAAAAAGGTTATCAACGAATACTTACTTGAGACCCTTGATAAAAAGCAGAAGAAGGTTTTTGAACTGCTGATTAAAAACCGCAGAGAGATTAAAATCAAGGATAATAAGATAACTTATTTTGTTTTAAAATATCCCCACTATGTGTCAGGTTTAAACAATGTGGTAGAAAAGATAAAACTGCTTTATCAATTATCAGTCGTGTTCATCTTAGTTGAGATGGAAGGCAAGGTTATCATCATCGGCAGGAGTAGTAATGAAAATGTTGATTTAGAGGAGATATTTTCAGCCCTGGGTGGGGGTGGACATCCAGGAGCAGGTTCTGTTTCTTTAAAAACAGATCTTGAGATAGCTAAAAATAGATTAAAAACTACAATTAGAGATAAGATAAAAGGTTCAATCAAAGTTAAAGAAGTAATGCAAGAACCGGTAAAATTGAGTCAGGACTTAAAAATTATTAAAGCAAAAGATCTGATGGAAAAAAAAGATATTACCGGTGTACTGATTGTTGATCAAAAAGACAGGGTTAAGGGGATTTTTACTACTCGTGATTTGAGGAGAATAAGTGATAAAGAAAAATTAAACAGGGTACCTCTTAAGGGATATATGACTAAAAAGCTGATCTTTATCAAACCTGATGATACAATTCAAAGAGCCCAAAAGAAGATGGTAAAACATGATATAGGCAGATTACCTGTAAAAAATGAAGTCGGCAAGGTGATCGGCATTATTACTAGACGGATCATCTTAAATCAATATTATGAACAAAAAACCGCCAGTCAAAACCAAAACAGATATGTAAGTTCATTAGTTAAAATAAGCCCGGAAAAGATAGAAATGGAAGATAAACTTTCTGAATTGTCCCCAAAAAACCAAAAATTGTTTCAAAAGATAGGTAAGATTGCTCAAAAAATCGAGAGTCGCGTATTTATGGTGGGGGGCATGGTCAGGGATTTACTATTAGATCGAGAAAGTAAGGATTTTGATTTTGTTGTAGAAGGTAATATCGAAGATCTGATCAGAGAGATAGCTGGTAATTATGGGGTTGATTACAATTATAATCCAAAATTCAAGACCGGTAATATGATTATTGGTGATAATTACGAGTTAGACTTTGCTGTGGCCAGAAATGAGCTTTATACCCATCCTGGAGCCCTACCTAAAGTGAAGAAAGCAGATATCTTTGATGACCTTCTTAGAAGGGATTTTACCATAAACGCTCTGGCTATTGCTTTACATCCGGGGGAATATGGATATTTATATGATTTTTTCAAGGCCCGAATTGACATTCAAAATAAAATTTTGAAAGCTTTACACCGGTTCAGTTTTTTAGATGATCCCACCCGAATTATTAGGGGGATTAGGTTGGCTATTCAGCTTGATTTAAATGTAGAAGAGGAGACGATGGCATTAATGCAGGAAACTATACGTTTAAGCCGTTTCTCTGATGTCAGTTTCCCCCGTGTCTATAAAGAACTGAGGCTATTATTTGATAATAAGCCCGATGAAAAGTTTATCAGGCTTTTAAAAAAATTACCTTTTTTAAGGCTGCTTTATGATAATTATCAGGTACCCGATAATCTAAAGTGTAAGTGGGAGAGAGCTGAAAAGCACCTTGCATATTTTACTAACAATAATTATAATGTAGAAAAATGGGTAATATATTTTTCATTTTTATTTAAAGATATACCAGATTCAATTGTGGAAGGCTGGGCACTCAATCAGTGGGTAAAAGAAATCATTTTCTTTGACCCCTTAAAATATGATATTACAGATATAATTGATAGTTCTAGCCATGTTGATTTATACAACTGTTTAAAAGAATTATCAACTGAAAAACTCGTATTGTTAATGATTGAATATGATGATGAAAAGCTAAATGAGAAGATATTTTTTTACTTAGAAGAAATTTCAGATTTAAAAACAAAAGTAAATGGCAATGATTTGATTGATATTGGTTATCAGGAAGGACCAATAATCAGTTATGCTTTAAAACTAATTAAAAGAAAAGTATTAAAAGGCAAACTTAAGACAAAAAAGGATCAGTTAGATTATGCCAGAAAGATAAAAAAGAAACTGGAAGGGAAGAACTAAAATATGTCAACAGTAATGGAATTAATACTTGTCATACCAATCTTATTAATATCATTATCTATTCACGAATACTCACATGGCTATGTCTCATATTTATTGGGAGATCCCACTCCCAAACAAAATGGAAGATTGACTTTAAATCCGATTGCACATCTTGATTTGATGGGCAGTTTGGTTTTGTTGATTACAAGAAGAATAGGTTGGGCTAAACCAGTACCGATCAATCCCCGCTATTATCAAAATCCGCGCCGGGGTTTGATGTTGGTAGGAGTGGCGGGACCTGCTTCTAATCTCATTATGGCCGTAATATTTTCTTTAGTTTTTAAGGCTGTGATGTTTACTGTAGACGCTGGTTCACTGAATGCGGTAAACTTACAAATTAGTGATCTTCAATATGTAACTTTAAACTTTCTATATCTGGCAATTATCGTCAACTTAAGTCTGGGGTTTTTCAACCTGTTACCCATACCACCACTGGATGGATCTAATATTTTAAGAGGTGTTCTCCCCAGAAATTTGGATAAATATTTAAATAAACTGCAGGGACCAATTGGCATGGTTATCTTGTTAGTATTGGCCTATACTGGTCTTTTATGGCAGATGATCAGTCCTTTTGTTAACCTATTTTTGGGAATACTAATTTAAAGAATCAGGTGGATAATATGGAATATGAGGTTGAATTAGATGAGTTTCAGGGGCCCCTGGAATTACTTTACCAGCTGGTCAAAAAAAATAAAATAGAGATTAATAAGATATCTTTAGCTAAGATTACTGGTCAGTACCTTGATTATATCGATCAGCATATTGTTGATTTAGGATATATAAGTGAATTTTTGGTTATTGCAGCTGAATTGATTGAGATTAAAGCAAGTTACCTTTTACCCAAAGTGGATAAAAAAGATGAAAAAAAAGAAGATGAAAGTCTAGTAGAAAGGTTAAGAAAATACCAGCTCTATAAAGAACTTTCCTTCGTTTTAGCTGATAACTATGAAGTAAGAAGAGATATCTTCACAAACAATCCCGAATTAGAAAAGTTACGTAATTTTGAAGAAGAAGTGGTCATTTTAGTGGATTTAAAAGATCTCAAGCAGATTTATTTGAAGGCCCTTTATTCTGATAATGATCTTGAAGATGAAGATATAAGAGAGGTAGAACATATAATAGTTGAAAAGATAAAAGTAGAAAAAAAGATAAATGATATTTTAGAAATTTTAGCTAAAGATAATAAAGTTAAATTCTATAGATTAATAGAAGATAAGAGTAATTTGATGGAGATTGTTGTAACATTTTTAAGTATATTAGAGCTGATGAAATTAAATAAGGTTCAGGTGCGGCAGGATAAGCATTTTTCTCCTATTAAAGTTTCCTTAGCTTAAAGCAGGTGATAGAATGGATGAAGCAAAGATAGCAAAAATTGAAGCAATTATATTTATAGCCCAAGAACCGGTTAATATAGATAAAATATCGAGGGTAGTGGATATCAAAATTTCTGTTTTAAGACCGCTATTAAAAGAGTTAAAAGCCAAATACGAAAAAAATAGCCATGGTTTTGAGTTAAATAACTATGATGATCATTATGTATTTGAAAGCAAAAAGAAATACGGAGATCTTATTTTAGATTATATGAATATTTCCAAGAGGAAGAAATTAAGTTCAGCTGCCTTAGAAACCCTGGCTATTGTTGCATATGAACAGCCAATTACCAGAAGGGAAATAGAATCGATAAGAGGGGTTAATGTAGAAAGGACTCTCTCGACATTAGAAAAGTATAATTTAATTGAAGAAAAGGGAAGAAAAGAAACAATTGGTAACCCTATTATATATGGGACGACCACTGTTTTTTTGCAGAAATTCGGACTTGATGATATTACTAAATTACCTCAAATAGAGGATATTGATTATAAAAAAGTCTTTCAGGAAGATTAATAAAGGAATATTTTGTTTTTTAAAGAATATATTAATATAGACCGAAAGGATGTCTATTGATGGAACGCTTACAAAAAGTAATGGCCCACGCCGGGATTGCTTCCCGCAGAAAGTGTGAAAAAATTATTGAAGAGGGAAGAGTTAAGGTAAATGGTGTGTTAATTACTAAAATGGGCGCCAAAGTAGACCCGGTTGAAGATAAAATTAAAGTTGACGGCCGGGAGATTGAAAAAGAAGAAAAAATTTATTTAAAATTATATAAACCTACTGGATATGTAACAACTGTAAAAGACCCACGAGGCAGGAAAACTGTAATGGATTTAATTAATGGTATTGAGCAAAGAATATATCCGGTGGGAAGATTGGATTCTGACAGCAGTGGCTTACTGCTTTTAACCAATGATGGGAAATTGACCCACAGGATCACCCATCCTTCTTTTGAGTTAGATAAGGAATATGAAGTGGTTGTTGAAGGTAAGCCGACTGAAAAAAAACTTAATGAATTTAGAACAGGTATTGAGTTAAAAGAAGGTAAAACTGCCCCTGCACAACTTGAAAAAATAAATGAAGACAACAAAAACTTCACATATAAGGTAGTTATTCACCAAGGAATGAATCGGCAGATAAGAAGGATGTTTGACAAAATAGGATATAGGGTTCTGAGTTTAAAGAGATTGAAAATAGATAATATAGGATTGGGTAGTTTGCGTCCTGGTGAGTACAAGACTCTATGCAAACAAGAAGTAGAAAATCTGTTAAGGTTATGTCATTAATCTATGCAGTAAAACCAAGGGGGAGATCACATGGAAACTTTGAAAGTATCGGGAAAATCGGATCCCAAAGCAGTGGCAGGTGCAATTTCTGCTGTTATTCGTGATGAAGGCAAAGTAGAATTACAGGCAATAGGAGCTGGAGCAATTAATCAGACAGTTAAAGCTATCGCAATTTCTAGAGGTTATGTAGCACCAATAGGTATGGATTTAGTTATGGTACCGGAATTTATTGAGATAGAAATAGATGATGAGGTTAGAACAGCTATTAAATTTACGGTTTCACCCAGGCGATAGTAAAATATATAATTTTCAATAGAGATTCTGGGCCTATCCTAAAATGGGGATAGGTTTTTCTCTTGTGATTAAAGTAAATACGATGAGGTGAATAGACTTGTTTTTAAAAAAGATAAAGATAAAGGGATTTAAGTCTTTTGCCAAGACTATAAATTTACAATTTGACACACCGATTACAGCTATTGTAGGCCCCAATGGGAGTGGCAAGAGTAATATTGTGGATGCAGCCCGCTGGGTATTGGGTGAACAGAGTGCTAAGAATTTGAGGGGTACCGAAATGGCTGATGTTATTTTTTCCGGGAGTGAGAAACTACCTGCATCTTCTTCAGCAGAAGTATCTCTTTATTTGGATAATTCTGAACGGGTTTTAGACATTGAAACCGATGAAGTAAAGATTTCTCGAGAGGTTACTGAAGATGGACAAAGTGATTATTTAATCAATGACAGCAGATGTCGTTTAAAAGATGTTAACGAACTTTTGATGGATACCGGATTAGGCAATAATTCATATTCCATTGTGAGTCAGGGTAAGATAACACAGATTATTAATTCTAAACCGGAGAATTTAAGAGATCTTTTTGAAGAGGCAGCCGGTATTAGTAAACATAAAGCACGTAAAAAAGATGCTGAAAAAAGGCTTAAAAATACAACTGCTAATCTGCAGAGGATTAAAGATCTGGTTTGGGAGTTAGAAAAACAGTTCAAAAAGATAAAAAAGGAAGCAAAAAAAGCACGTCAATATGAAAAAATGAGGAAGAAATTAGAAGATATAGAGATCAACCTCTTATTGGATCAATATAATGATTTTTCTGAAAAATTAAAAACACTTTCCGAAAAAAAAGATACGTTAGAAGAAGTTTTAGAAGAAAAAGAAAATATTGCTGAACAAAAAAAGAAAGAGCTGAAACAAAAAAAACACCGACTGCGGGAAGTTGAAGTTAATTATGATGATAAAAAAGATAATTACTATCAGCTAAGAACTAAAAATGAAGAATTAAAAAACAGGATAAATATAATAAAAGAAAGAAAAAACAATCTAAAAAGAGAAGAAGACGAACTAAAAGAAGAGTTAAATAAGCTAAGAGAGGATTTGAATCAGAGAAGAAATAAACTATCAAAACTTAATGAAAACTACGAACAGGAAAACAAAAAACTCAGTTTAATGGCTGAAAAAAAGATAGGAGTTACTGAAGATTATCAGATCAGAACTGAGTATCTCAATCAGCTGAGAGAAGAGTTGAATAATTACCGCGAAAATCTCTTCGAAGAAAATGCAGATATTAGTCAGCTGAAGAGAAAGTTTGATAGATTAGAGGAAAAGCTCAAATATAAAGAACGTGTTATCAAAGATTTTAAAAACACAAAAGAGGAATTATTGACCAATAAAGCTCATTTTGAAAATAAAACTGCAGAGAATGAGAAAATGGAGTCGTCAATAAAGCAGAAGATGGAGCAAGTAATCAGTGATTTTAAAGAAACAAAAAAACAGCTAAAAAATCACCGTAATCAATATGAAAAACTAAAAAACAAATATGAAAGTATTCAGGACAAACTTTATAAAAAGAAGTCGCGCAAAGAGTTTATTGAAGATCTCCAAAAAGATTATTCGGGTTATTATAAAGGTGTTAAAAGTATTTTAAAAGAAGCAGAGCGTTTTCCCGAAATGTATGGTGCAGTGGCAGAATTGATTGATGTTAAAAAAGAATTTGAAGTTTCAATTAATACAGCCTTGGGTAATAAATTACAAAATATTGTAGTTAAAAATGACAAGACTGCTCAACTTTGCATTAATTATTTAAAAGAGGTTGAGAAGGGAAGGGCCACTTTTTTGCCCATAGGTTCTCTAAAATCAAAAAGCAGGCTTTCAACTGGTAATTTAAAACAGACGGAAGGCTTTTTAGGTCTAGCTGTTGATTTTGTTAACTTTTCTGATAAATATGTAAAGGTAATGAATTATTTAATGGGTAGAACGATTATTGCTAAAGATTTGGAGTCTGCTGTTAAAATTTCAAATATTGTAGATAAAAAATACAAAATAGTCAGCCGAGATGGGGATGTAATATATCCTGGCGGTTCAATTTCAGGCGGCAGTCGCCAGCAGATGAAAAATGATTTATTAAATCGCAAGCGGGAGATACGTGAATTAAAAGAAGAGATCAAAGATATCAATTCCAAAGTTGACAGCCTCGTAAAAAAGGGACTTGAAAAAAAGGATGATATCGAAGAGTTTGTTGATAAAAAAGATGCATTGGATAAGCAATATCAGCAGCTTAAGTTAAAAAAAGATAATCTAATCAGCCAAAAAGATGAACTGAGAGAGCAAAGTAAAAAAATCAATACTAAAATAGAAGATATTAAAAATAAGATAAACAAAGAAAAAGAAGCTGTTAATATACTAAAAAACAAAAAAAATAATATGGATAATATTTTTAAAAGAGACAATAAAGATTATGATCAAAAAAAAGATGTTATACAAGAAAAACAAAAAAAGATCGGTTTGCTTAATGAACAAACAGAAAATATGCGGGAAAAGTTAACTGATATACGCGTCAAATACGCTACCCAACAGGAAAAGATAAAAAGTATAAAAAAAGAAGTTGAAAACCAAAAAGAAGCAGTATCGGAAAATAAATCAAGTAAGGCTGATAAAAAGGTTAGGCTGCAGGAGATCAAAAATGAAATTGAAAATCTTGAAAAAAAGAAATCAAAATTAATCCAGCAGAGAAAAGAATATGATCAACAGGTTAAAGATGTCCATCAGGAAGTTGTTAAATTGGAGGATGAATTACAGAACCTGCGCCAGGAGCATGAAAAACTGGATAGATTAGTAGAAAAATTAAATGAGGAGTTAAACAATAAAAAGGAAGTTCTCTATGGAGTAAATATCGATTATACAAAAAAGACTGATAAAATGGAGAGTATTGAAGATAGATTATCTAATGAATATGATTTTAATATCAAAGAAGATACATATCAAAAACGAGAACCAGTCAAAAATCCAAAAAAAATTGAAGAAAAAGTTCAGCAATTAAGAGATGAAGTAGCAAAATTGGGTCACATTAATCCGGGATCTATTCAAGAATATGAAGAATTAAAAAAGCGCCTGGATTACCTGCATGAACAACAGGCTGATTTAGAAGATGCCAAAGAGTCAATTCTTAATATAATAAGTAGAATTGAAGAAAGTATGATGGATAAATTCAAGACCACATTTTATGAGATTAAAGAACAGTTTGAGGATGTATTTGTTGAGCTCTTTAATGGTGGGAGAGCCGAATTAAGTCTTGTAGATGAAAAAGCATTATTGGATACCGGAGTAGAAATTATAGCCCAACCCCCTGGAAAAAAATTAAAGAAGTTAACCCTATTATCAGGAGGAGAAAGGGCTTTAACAGCTATTGCACTGGTCTTCGCATTACTTAGAGTAAATCCCAGTCCTTTTTATATACTGGATGAAATAGATGCACCTTTAGATGATGTTAATGTGGTTCGCTTTTCCAATTTTTTAAAAGAATATACAGACTTTGCACAGTTCGTTGTTGTTACCCATCGCAAACATATGATGACAGCAGTTAATAATATATATGGACTAACAATGACTGATAAAGGTACAACTGAATTGGTTTCTCTTAATTTGAAAGAGCAAATACAATAATATAAAAAGGAGCATAAGATATAATGTCTATATTTAAAAATGTTGAAGATAAAAAAGAAGCAAAAGAAACAAAAAATGGTCTTTTTGAGAAATTAAAGGACGGTCTCAATAAAACCAAAAGTGGTATATTCTCCAAAATCAATGATTTGTTTTCTAAGGATAAAGAACTAGATGATAAATTCTTTGATGAGTTGGAAGAGGTATTAATACAGGCTGATATTGGAGTTCATACCACAATGAAAATGATAGATGACCTCAAGTTGAAGGTTAAAAAAGAAGAAATAGAAAACACAGAGGAGTTTTACAAAGTATTTAAAGAAGAACTAAGTGAATTTCTACAGGAAGAAAAGGGAGGATTGATCCTTAAAAAAGGTCTTAATATTATAATAGTGGTTGGTGTTAATGGTTCTGGAAAGACTACTACGATAGCTAAAATAGCCAGTAAATATAAAAAACAAAATAAAGATGTTATGATAGCCGCCTGTGATACTTTTAGAGCTGCTGCAATAGATCAATTGGAGGTTTGGACTAATAAGTTGGGATTAAGGCTTGTAGCCCAAAAAGAAGGTTCTGATGCAGCTGCAGTAGCATATGATGCTATTCAGTCCGCTCGATCAAAGGATGTTGATCTACTCATTATAGATACAGCCGGCCGCCTGCATACCCAAAAGAACTTAATGGAAGAATTAAAAAAAGTCAAAAGGGTTGTCTATAAAGAAGCTGAAGAAGCTCATAAACAGATATTATTAATCTTAGATGCCACAAATGGACAGAATGCCATTTCTCAAGCCAAGATATTTGATAAAGCTGTCAATATCGATGGAATTGCCCTAACTAAACTTGATGGAACTGCTAAGGGAGGCATTGTAATTGCTGTCAAGGATGAACTTGATATCCCGATTAAATTAATCGGGGTGGGAGAAGGGGAAGACGACTTACAGGTTTTTGATCCAGAACAGTTTGTTCAAGCATTGTTTTCTTAAAAATTTAAGCCTTGACAGCAGTCATGCAATCAGTTATAATATGCTCTGTGAGTAACTGTAAAGTAATAACACTTAACAGGCATGGTGATAAAAATGCTGGATAGAACGATCGAAATAAGTCTCTTGTTTGATTATTATGGTGAACTCTTGACAGACAAGCAAAAAGAAATTGTTGAACTGTATTATTATCAAGATCTTTCCTTAGGAGAGATTGCGGGTAATATAAAAATCAGCCGACAGGGAGTTTATGACCATCTACACAGAGCAGAAGAGGCCTTAAAATCATATGAAAATAAGCTGAAATTGGCTGAAAAAAATAAAAAGGACAGTCAAAAAATAGATAAATTAAGTAGAGCAATAAAAGATAGTAAGGATATTAATAATGAGACAAAGAAAAACCTGCTTAAGAGGTTGCAGGAAATTAATAAATATATTTAAGTTGGAGGTACTATTTTAAATGATATTTTCAGGTTTAGCAGAAAAATTACAGGATACTTTAAAAAAATTGAGTGGTAAGGGCAAACTGAATGATAAGGATGTTGAAACAGCTTTAAGGGAAGTCAAACTTGCTTTGCTGGAAGCTGATGTTAACTATAAAGTTGTCAAGAACCTCATTAGTAGAATCAAAAAAAGAGCTGTTGGACAGGAAGTTATGGAGAGTCTGACTCCTGCCCAACAAGTTGTCAAAATAGTTAATGAAGAACTGACTAATTTAATGGGGGGAGAACAAAGTGAAGTAGATATTTCTTCTGAACCACCAACCTTGATAATGCTGGTTGGTTTACAGGGTTCAGGTAAAACCACTACTGCAGGAAAATTATCTAAGATGTTTAAAAAACAGGGTAAAAATCCCCTTTTAGTGGCTGGTGATATATATAGACCGGCAGCTATTAAACAACTACAAATTCTGGGGGATAGACTTGAAGTGCCGGTTTTTTCTATGGGAGATAAACAAAATCCAGTTGATATCATAAAAGCAGGTTTAAGTAAGGCAAAAACTGCTGGTCATGATATTGTTATTTTAGATACAGCCGGAAGATTGCATATAGATGAAGAAATGATGGAGGAACTAAAAGAGATTAAAAACGAGACTGATCCTGATGAGATATTATTGGTAGTTGATTCGATGACCGGTCAGGATGCAGTGAATGTCTCAGAAAAATTTGATAAGAGTCTAGGTATAAATGGAGTAATTTTAACCAAACTTGATGGTGATGCTCGTGGTGGAGCAGCCTTATCAGTTAAGGCAGTAACAGGTAAACCGATTAAATTTATCGGTACTGGAGAGAAATTAGATAATTTTGAGCCTTTTCATCCTGATAGAATGTCCAACAGGATACTTGGCATGGGAGATGTTTTGAGCCTGATCGAGAAGGCAGAAGAGTCAATTGACAAAGAAAAGGCTGCTGAGCTGGAAAAAAGGTTAAAAAATAATCAATTTACCTTTGATGACTTCTTAGATCAGTTAGAACAACTGCGGGACATGGGCCCTTTAGATCAGATTATGGGTATGTTGCCCGGCATGGGTAATATGAAACAGTTAAAGAACCTGCAGGTAGATGAAAAACAACTTGATCATATTGAAGCTATTATTAATTCGATGACCAAAGAAGAAAGAAATGATCCTGATGTTATCAATGGAAGCCGCAGAAAAAGGATTGCTACAGGCAGTGGAACCAGCATTCAAGAAGTCAACAGATTATTGAAACAATACAGACAGACCAAAAAAATGATTAAGAAATTTAACAGCGGCAAGTCTAAGGGTTTAATGGGTAATATGAATTTACCATTTTAATAATAAATCATTAAAGATGAACAAACACGAGGAGGTGAAGGATGATGGCTGTAAAAATAAGGTTAAAAAGAATGGGTAAAAAAAGAAGTGCTTCCTATAGATTGGTGGTTTCTGATTCGAGTAATGCCCCTATTGGAAGATTTGTGGAAGAATTAGGTTACTATGATCCTACAACTGAACCTGCCACTTATAAAATTGATGAAGAAAAGGCTCTTAAATGGCTAAACAATGGCGCAAAACCGTCTAATACAGTAAAAAGCTTGATGAAAAAATCCGGTATTTATAAGAAATTTTTAAATCAGAAAGAGTAAAAAGGAGGTTACTCCTGTGGAAGAATTAGTTGAAGTTATTGCAAAAAATATTGTAGATCAACCTAAAAAGGTAGAAACTGCCATTAAAAATGATGATGGTGTTACAGTAATAGAGTTATCGGTAGCTGACGATGATATGGGTAAAGTGATAGGGAAACAGGGCAGGATTGCCAGAGCTATCCGTAAAGTAGTAAAGGCTTCTGCTACAAAAGAAGGAAAGAAAGTTGAACTTAAAATAAAATAATAAATGGTGAAAAAGATGAGTGAATTAATAAGTCTGGGTAAAATTACTAAAAACCAGGGTAATAAAGGTGAATTACGGTTAATGCCTTATATAGATAATCTCGGAAGGTTTGAACTACTAAAAGAGGTATTTTTGGTTAGTCCTGATCAAAGCACTACAATAAAAAAAGAGGTCAAAGACATTTGGTTTCATAAAAATTTTGTTATTATACATCTATCCGGTATAGATAATATTGGGGATGCATTAAAATATAGAAATTATGAAGTCAAAATAAAAAAAGATGAAACCCTAGATCTGGCCGATGATCAATATTATGTGGATCAGCTTCTTGATTTAACCGTATTTTTGTTAAACCATCAGGTACTGGGTAAAGTAATTGATGTAATTGATACAAAAGGTACAGATATATTATTAATTAAAGGAAGAAAAAAAGAGTACATGATTCCCATGAGCAGAGAATATATAAAAAAAATAGATCTGGATAATAAAGAGATATTAATTGAACCGGTCAAGGGAATTTTAGATCTATAAACTTCAGGAGTGTAGAGAATGAAATTTGATATATTAACATTATTTCCTGAGATGTTTGCAGGTCCCTTTTCAGATAGTATAATCAAAAAGGCGAGAGAAAATGGTCTTATAGAAATAAATTTAATAGATATTAGAGATTATACTACTGACAAGCATAATACTGCCGATGATTATCCTTATGGTGGCGGGGCTGGTATGGTCTTAAAAGTTGATCCCATTTATTATGCATTAGAGGATATCACAGATAATTTTCACAAAAAGGCAAGCAGTATTTTATTAACCCCACGTGGTCAACGCTTAGATCAAAAAATGGTTAAGGAATTTAGTAAAAATAATCATTTAATATTGATCTGTGGACATTATGAAGGTGTTGATCAGCGTATCACTGATAATTTTATTGATTATGAAATATCTATAGGCGATTATGTGCTGACAGGGGGAGAAATACCAGCCATGGTAATAGTTGATGCGGTATCTCGTATGTTACCAGATGTTCTGGGCCATGCGGATTCCAAAAAAAATGATTCATACTATAAGGGTATTTTAGACCATCCTCATTATACAAGGCCGAGATCTTTTAAAGATATGGAGGTTCCACCAATTCTATTAAGCGGGAATCATCAGTTAATTGATAGATGGAGAAAAAAAGAGGCCTTGAGGAAAACTTATCTAATGAGGCCTGATTTGTTAAAAAAAACAGAGATGACAGAGCAACAAAAAGAACTACTAGGGGAGATAAAAGAAGAAATAGAGGGAGAACCAGAAGATGAATAAAAATGTATTTATTGCTTTACTACATCACCCTGTTTATAATAAAGACGGTGATATTATCACTACTACGGTTACCAACTATGACTTACATGATATCTCAAGGGCAGCAAAGACTTATGGTATCCAAAAATATTATGTTGTAAATCAGTTAAAATCACAGCAATCTTTAGTGAAAAGAATGAGAGATTATTGGACAAGTGGATTTGGCTCTGATTACAACAATACAAGACATCAGGCATTTAAGGTTATGGAGATTAGTGATAAGTTAGAAGATGTAATTTCGGATATAAAAAAAATGACTGATCAAGAACCTATTTTAGTTACAACAAGTGCCCAGAGCTCTAAAGAGACCATTTCTTATGCAAAAATAAAAAAGGAAATTAATAAAAATAATAATGCCTATTTAATTATATTTGGTACTGGTTGGGGGTTGAGTAAGGAGATTATCGAGCAATCGGATTATCTTTTAGAACCAATAACTGGTAATACTAATTATAATCATCTTTCAGTTAGAAGTGCTGCGTCTATTATTTTAGACAGGCTTTTATCCTGAATATATAATTTTAATTATAGTTAAGAGAGGAGGTAAAACGATGAATATTATAGATAATATTGATAAAGAAAACATGAGGGACGATATACCTGAATTTATAGCTGGAGATACGGTCAGCTTAAGAATAAAAGTTGTAGAAGGTGGAAAAGAGAGGTTGCAGCAGTATGAAGGTGTTGTAATATCTCGTAAAGGCGGAGGAGTTAGTGAGACTTTAACTGTTAGAAAAATTTCACATGGAGTAGGGGTAGAGAGGACCTTCCCCTTACACAGCCCAAAAATTGCAAGTTTTAAAGTAATACGCAAAGGTGATGTAAGCAGAGCAAAATTATATTACTTAAGAGAAAGAAAGGGTAAAAAAGCTCGTATTAAAGAAAAAAGATAAAAAATCATTTTAAAGGGTGAAGGCTTAAGTCCGGCACCCTTTATTTGTTTTTTGAGGTGAGATAAATGGATATATACCCTGGACATATGGCTAAAGCTAAGCGGGTACTCAAAGAGAGTTTGAAAAATATCGATCTTGTTGTAGAAGTTTTAGATGCAAGAATTCCTGACAGCAGTTATAATAAAGAAATTAAAGGCATTATAAAAGATAAAGAAAGAATAATTGTATTAAATAAGAAGGATTTGGCTGAAGAAAAATATACCAACAGCTGGCGGAGTCTAATTAAAAAGAAGCTAAGCTGTATTAAAATAAACTCCCCACAGAAAAAGGGAATAGAAGATTTGATAGATTTAATGGAACAGATGCAGACTACAATTAACGAAATAAGAGTTGAAAAAGGAATTAAAAAAAGGCCGATCAGGGCAATTGTAATAGGTATACCCAATGTTGGTAAGTCTGCCCTTATCAATGGAATAGTTAAAAGATCATCTGCCAAGACAGGTAATAAACCCGGTGTAACAAGGGGTAAACAGTGGATTAAGGTAAAAGAAAATATAGATCTATTGGATATGCCAGGCATACTTTATCCCAAAGCAGAAGACGAAGAAACGGCCTATAAGTTGGTGTTAACAGGTGCTGTTGAATTAAAGAAAGTTGATGCTGAAACTGCGGGATATCAGTTATTGAAATTATTAAAAAATCTGAACAGATTAAAACGAGTTATAAATTACTACAATATTAAGACAGATTCATCAGTACACCCCTATGATATTTTAGCTGAAATAGGTAAAAAGAGAGGCTGTTTAATGAGTGGTGGGAAAATAGATCGAAATAGAACGGCTCAGATTCTTATAAATGATTTTCAAAAAGGTTTTCTAGGTAGGATCACACTTGAGCGCCCGGAAAGTGATCATTATGAATTTTGAAAGAATGACGATCAACGAGATAAATAATTTTGTTGAAGGATTTAATGAGATAGAAAAAATAGAAATTGATATTATAAAGAAACTTTCTGCTGACCACCGCAAGGGTGTAAAGAAAATTGCTCAAAAAATAATGCGTGCCAAAAAAAAGAAAAAAGCTCAAAAGGATAATTGGCATAAACAGAATGAAATTATTTATCAACTACAAAAAAATGGATTTCAAATGATTGCTGGTATAGATGAGGCAGGTCGTGGTCCTTTGGCAGGTCCAGTAGTATCTTCTGCTGTAATCCTGGATTTAAATAAACCCATATTAGGTTTAACGGATTCCAAAAAATTGAGTTCAACAGCACGTGAAAAGCTCTTTAAAATCATATTTGAAAAAGCGAGAGTTGGTATTGGTATTGTTAGTAATACTATTATTGATCGTTTAAACATTCATCAGGCAACCTTTTTGGCGATGAGAAGGGCAGTGGAAGACCTGCAGCTAAGCCCGGGTTTTTTATTGATTGACGGTGGCTATACTATACCCGATATTGATTATAAACAGAGGGCTATTGTAGGAGGAGATCTAAAAGTTAATGCAATTAGTGCAGCTTCGATTATTGCCAAAGTAACCAGGGATCGCATAATGGATGAATTACATAGTAGTTATCCTTCTTATAATTTTTTAAGTAATAAGGGGTATGGAACACAAGAACACATTGAAGCCATTAAGGATATCGGGCCCTGCCCTTTACATAGGTTTTCTTATAAGATAGTTAAAGAGAATAAAGAAAAGTGAGTGGTAGTAATGAAGGCAAAACATCTAACAAGAGCAGCCCTGATAGCGGGCTTATATGTAATAATCACATATATTTTATCTCCCATCAGTTTTGGGCCCATACAGTTTAGGGTTTCAGAGGCATTAACTGTTTTGCCCATACTATATCCCGAAGCTATCCCGGCCCTATTTATCGGCGTTTTTCTTTCCAATATTATTGGAGGTTTAGGTATGGTTGATATACTGGGCGGGAGTCTTGTAACTCTTTTAGCTGCTTATGGGACTTACTATTTTAGAGATTCTTTTATTGCGTATCTCAGTCCAATTTTACTAAATGGATTACTTATTAGTATCTATCTGCATTTACTTTTTGCTATACCCTATTGGTTAACTGTAATTCAAATATCTATTAGTGAAGCGGTCGTGGTTTTATTTTTAGGCTATCCTTTAATACGGGTATTAAAAAAGAGGCGAGCCTCCCGTAAACAAATTCGGTAAATCTTGCATTAGATATTAAATTAAGTTATAATTTAAATATACATAAAACACATATATTTTAATCGTTTTAAGGATTTTGTTAACCGGATTTATATGTGGTTCTTCTCGTTTTCAGTTGGTACAAAATTATTCTAATTTCCTGGATAACACTGTTTTACCTTAAGTTTGAAGTAGTTTAAATCATGATAACCAAAAGCAGTTCTTTTTATTTCTTTAATTTTATTGTTTACACCCTCTAATTTTGAAGTATGAATTGGATGAATTGCATAACTAACAATACCATACCAGTGTTTATTTAATTTCTTAGCAAATTTTTTTAAAGGTTTAATACTTGAATCCTTTAGTTTATTGATATATTTATCTAAAGCTTTTTTGATTTCCATAGGACTTTGATATTCAAATAATTCTTTAAGTTTATCCCTTAAAATATATGCTAATGAAAGATTCTCGTTTATTTCTAATAGTTTTTGGAGTTTATCTACTTCTTTTTCTTTTAGATTTTCTCTATTTTTTAAAAGTAACCATCTGCTGCCTTTATATATTTTGTATTCAGGATTATCTTTTGACTTATTTCGCTGTTCAGCTCGTCTTAGTTTATCAATTACATCTCTATTATAGCTTGCTACTAAATGATATTTATCAAATACTATTAAAGACTGAGGACAATGTTCACGGACAGCTTTAATGAAAGGATCCCACATATCCATCGCAATAGCTTTAATTTGGTTTAGTTTTTCCTGTGGCATTTTTTTAAAAAAATCATTTAGGGTATCAGCTTTACGTCCTTTTCCCATCCAGATTACACGACCGGTCTTGAAATCTAATACTACAGTTAAATATTTATGATATTTGCCAAAAGAAACTTCATCTACTGCAAGCAAACCCGAATGAGAATAATTGGTTTCTCCAAATTCTTTTTTTAGAAACTTCTCATGTATCTTTTTTACTGTTTCCCAGTGTAAATTAAGATGTTCTGCTACTTCTTTTACAGTCATATGTTTACAGAGTTCATGAACATATTGGGCTAATCTATTAGTAACTTGGTGACCACCAGGAGAAGTAACACCTGTTTTTTCAACCTTTATGCCACAATTAGGACAAACAATCTTTCTATAATGAAGGATCACTTTACATTGAACTCCTAAAATATCAAGGTCTCTTATTGTTCGTTCATGCCAGGAATGTATACCTTCAGCTTTACTTCCACATTCATGACAGATGGGAGTAAATCTTTTATCAGGTGTCAAGACTACAAAATACACAGAACCAAGACCAGGTTCTTCAATTTTAAAGAATTTCTTAATCTTAACTCGGCGAAAGGGGAATAAAGATGATATATTACAATTAGACATTGGCAAGACCTCCTTTTTTTAATTGTTTCTATTTAAATTATTTGAGGTCGTTTGTCAATATCCTTTCTTACTACCAACGATTTGCGAGGAGAACCTTATATGTTTTTTAAAAAAGGTAGACCATGGTTATATAGATTTAAATATTTCAGAGAATAAAAACTAAATTTACTGTTAAAATTAGATAAAGATGTGATTAATGGTCCTTAAATAGGTTAATATTTTAATTGTGTTTTTTTTAGTTTTGTTTGTGAAGAAAGGCGTCAAAGAACAGACTTTTAAATAAAGGAAGTTAATAAATGGAAATAAGTAGGTAAATCAAGCTGTAATGGTCTATGGTTTACAATAAATTCTTATATAGAACTCTTAATTGGGAGCAGATGGTTAATAAAGCAAATAACTTATAATAAAATTTATTATGTGTCATGAGTTCTATTATTATAACTCATGACATCTTTTTATCTAAATTAATCTTATTTTAGCTCAGGGGGTATTGATCAAATGAGTTTTTTTGATAAGATAAAAAAATATTTTACTCCATCTTCTGATGACAAAATAGTTAGCGTATATCTACAGGATGAAAAATGTGGTAATAAGATGAAGGTTGTTTTGAGAAAAGGCTATGATATACAGCGGGTCTACAAAGAAAATATAAAAGCTAAATTTCAGATTAGTAAGGTAATTGTTTGTGATAAATGTTATAATAATATTATGATAGATATTAAATTTGATAAAAATTATAATATCATTTCTAAAAATATTGAAAATGGAAAATTCATATCTAAAGAAGAATTTTTAGATCAGTAAACCTATTTATGGAGGTACTTATGCGGTTAAATTATCCTAATACGTTAACAATTGTCAGATTATTATTAATACCTGTCTACCTTTATTTTTTCTTAAAGGGAGAATATATTATTAGTGGTATATTTTTTTCAATATCAGGGCTGACAGATTTTATGGATGGGTATCTGGCTAGAAAATATAATATGGTTACAGATTTAGGTAAGATACTTGATCCTTTAGCTGATAAGTTGACTTTGATTAGTATTCTAGCTGTTTTAATCTATACTAATTTAATACCAAGGGTAATATCAGTGACATTGCTAATAAGGGAGTTGCTGGTTCTACTTGGTTCAGGGATTATGTATTCCATGGGCAAAAAGCTTCTCTCTCCCACTTTATTAGGTAAGTTATCTGTATTTTTATTGTATGTGGCTATAGCTGCCTATTTATTAAATTTCCAGTTTATAAATATGGTATTATTATATATCGTAATTCCAATTAATATCATCTCTGCTCTAGATTATATTAGAAATGGCTTTAAAAAAATATAATGAGAATAAGGGGATAGATTATGAGAATATTGTTAAAAGATATAAAAAAAATATATAGTCCTGAAGCTGATCTTGACCAATATAAGCATATTATTATTGATGGCAATAAAATAGAAAGTTTAGTAAAAAAGGATGCTTTAAAAATTAATAACTTTGACAAAGTTATTAATTGTAAGGATATGGTGGCATTACCAGGATTGATCAACACTCATACCCATAGTTCAATGTCACTGCTCAGGGGGTATGCTGATGACTATGATCTTGACAGATGGTTAAAAGAGAAAATTTGGCCAGCTGAAGCTAAGCTAACAAAAAAAGACATATACTGGGGAGCCAAATTATCTATTTTAGAGATGGTAAGAACAGGTACAACTACCTTTGCTGATATGTATTTTAAGATGGATAAAGTTGCTGAAGCTGTTTCTGAAACAGGGATTAGAGCTGTATTGAGTGAAGGTTTGATTGAGGATAATGACGGAAAGCAGGGTTTTAATGATGCAGTTGATTTTTGTCTACGCTGGCAAAATGAGGCTAAAGGAAGGATAAAAACCTGTCTTGGTCCCCACTCCGCTTATTCCTGCAGCCCTGATTATCTGAAATTAATTAGAGATAAAGCCCTCCAGCATAATCTATTGATCAATATTCATATTAGTGAAACGAAAGATGAAGTAGATATGATGCAAAGAGAACATGGTTTAACTACAGTTGGTTTATTAGAAAAAATAGATTTTTTTAAAACAAAAGTCATTGCTCCTCATTGTGTTCATTTAAACGATAAGGATATTGATCTCTTAAAAAAACATAAGGTAGGTGTTGTATATAATCCGATGAGTAATATGAAATTGGGTAGTGGAATTGCCCCTATACATAAATTATTAAAAAAGGGGATCAATGTTTCTTATGGAACTGATGGAGCAGCCAGCAATAATAATCTTGACCTTATTGAAGAAGCCAGGCTTGGTTCTTATTTACAGAAGGTTGCTTTAAATAATCCCCAGGCACTTCCAATTGAGGATACTTTAAAGATGTTGACTTTAAATGGAGCAAAAAACTTAGGTATTTATAATTTAGGCGAAATTAAACAGGGTTATCTGGCTGATATAATTTTAGTCAACATTGAAAACAACGCACATAATTATCCTTCATATAATCATCTTTCTAATATATTTTATGCGTCAAATGGGAGCGATGTGGACACAGTCATTATCAATGGTAAAGTTGTTATGGAGAATAGGGAAATGAATATGATTGATGAAAAAGAAGTCTACCATAAAGTTGAAAAACTGACAGAGAAATATCACGAAAATTTTTAGAGGGGAGTGTTAAATTGTGAAAAACAGATTTAGATACTTATTATCAACTGTTATTGTAATTATTATTATAGCCCTTATTGCTCTTTTTGCGGGGGCCAACTTTTTTACTGAATGGGCATGGTTTAACCATCTTGGTTATTTAAAAGCCTTTTTGTTGATGTTCTTTTCTAATTTTGGTTTGCGTATTCTAATTGGGCTAATTTTTGCTGTATTTGTATTCGTTAATTTATTTTTTACTAAGAAATTGTTTATAAAGTACTTTGAAGCGGAGTCTATTGAAAGTGAAAATGTGGAAACACTCTTTAAAGAAGAGAGTCAGGGTTTTTTAAACTGGCTGAATAAAAAGAAGTTAAACTGGATTTATATTTTGATAAGTTTAATTTTGGGATTTTTATTTAGCTCTGTTAGTTCAGAGTTGTGGAAAATTGTTCTGAAATTCTTTAACCAAACTCCATTTGGTAACACAGATCCAATATTTGGAAAGGACATTTCCTTTTATGTATTCAGTCTGCCTTTTTATAGTTTTATAAAGGAAATGGGTATGGTCTTAATTGTCTTAACGATTATTGTAGTGGGTATAATATATTTTATAGCTTCCGGGATAAGTTCCTTTTCTGATGTGAAAGTCAAACTTTCCAATCGTGCTAAAAGTCATATTACGGTGCTTCTCTCAGCCTTTTTATTACTAAAAGCCTGGGACTATCGTTTGGCGATGTATGAACTGCTTTATTCTCCCCGCGGAGTAGCCTTTGGAGCGAGTTATACCGATATTAATGCTAATCTGTTAGGGTTGAGAATACTTTTTATTATAGCTATAGCTGTAGCTGCTGGCCTGCTAGTTAGTCTTTTTAGGAAAAACTATAAACTACTGGCCTGGGGTTTGGGAATATGGATTGTGACTTCATTGGTGTTTGGAGCGGTTTATCCAGGTTTTGTACAGAGATTTCAAGTTGAACCAAATGAAATTGAAAGAGAAAGAGAGTATATAAATCATAATATTGATATGACCTTAGAAGCTTATGGTCTTAATGATATAACCACAAAGGACTTTCAACCACAGGACGGATTAACATTAGATGATTTGGAAGAAAATAGTGAAATTATAAGTAATATAAGGCTTTGGGACAGTCGACCTTTGCTTTCAACATACAGTCAGTTACAGGGATTAAGACAGTACTATGAATTTCAAAATATAGATGTTGATAGATATATAATTGACGGCAAGTACCGTCAGGTAATGCTTTCAGGTAGGGAGTTAAATAAAGATCTTTTATCCGGACAGGCTCAAACCTGGATCAATAGAAAGTTGAAATATACTCATGGTTATGGAGTTGCAATGTCACCTGTGAACAGGATTACAGAACAGGGTTTGCCGGATTTTTTTATAAAAGACATTCCTCCTAAAGTAGGCGGAGATTTAGTTTTAGATAATAGTGCAATTTACTATGGGGAAATTACTGATGATTATGTGATTGTCAATACCGATTCTACAGAATTTCATTATCCACAGGGAGATGAAAATGTATATATAAATTATGATGGCAGTGGAGGAGTAGAGATCAGTAGTTTTATTAAAAAAGCATTATTTGCCCTGCGTTATAGTGAGTTAAAGATTATGTTAAATGATGGAATAAATAATGACAGCAGGATAATGTACTATAGAAATATTAAAGAAAGAGTCCGCAAGGTAGCTCCATTTTTAGCATATGATAGTGATCCTTATTTAGTAATTTCTCAGGGGAGATTATTTTGGATTCAGGATGCCTACACTACTTCAGACCGATATCCCTATGCACAGCCATTCAGTAATACAGGCAATTATATCAGGAATTCTGTTAAGGTTATTATTGATGCCTATAATGGAAATATGGACTTTTATGTGATGGATAAAGAAGATCCAATCGTACAAACCTATCAAAAGATATTCCCTGAAATATTTATTGATGGTGACCAGATGCCAGAGAGTTTAAAAAGCCACATTAGATATCCTAGGGATTTATTTAAAATACAGTCTGAATTATATAGTATTTACCACATGGAAGATCCTCAGGTATTTTATAATAAGGAAGATTTATGGAATATACCTGATGAAAATTATGCCGGTAGTACAATAAAAATGGAACCATATTATATATTAAGTAGTTTACCTGATACTAAGATGCAGAAACTCGAGTATTTATTAATGATGCCCTTTACACCTGCCAATAAAAATAATATGATTGCCTGGTTGGCCGGACGTTCTGATGGTGAGAACTATGGCGAATTAGTTCTTTACGAATTTCCTAAAGACACTTTAGTCTATGGACCCAGCCAGATTGAATCAAGAATAGATCAAGATGCACAGATTTCTCAATTACTGTCACTCTGGGGCCAGAGAGGTTCAAGAGTTATAAGAGGTAATTTAATAGTTCTGCCTGTAGCACAATCTATCTTTTATATAGAGCCCATTTACCTACAGGCTGAAAGGAGTGAACTACCGGAGTTAAAACGAGTAGTCCTTGGATATGGTGGGGATATTGTAATTGATCTTGATCTAGAAGGTGCTTTAGAACAAATATTTGGAGAAAGAGAGCCCACAGAAGCTGTTTCACCTGGTGGGATGATGCCGGAAGATTTAAGTGGGCTTATATCCAGAGCTTACGAGGTATATCAAGAAGCCCAGGGTTATTTAAAATCAGGAGATTGGCAAAATTACGGCAGCAAACTGGATGAGTTACAACAGGTATTAGAAGAGTTAAATTCTACGAACCAAGAGATTGATCAATCTATGAATCAATAAATTTGAAAGGACCAATAAATGTTAAAAACGAGTAAATTTTATCAATATAAAACAGATAATGAAATAGATCTATATATTAACTATAACAGCAAATTCAAAACAAACTATATCCATCTCGATATTATAAGGCCTCTGTCCGATGAAGCTGAAGTATCAAAAAACGCCTTAATACCGTATATTTTGTATCGAGGCAGTAAGGAATACCCTACAAATCAGGCGATTTCACGCAGATTAGATCAACTATATGGAGCTGATTTGAATGTTTCGGTAGCAAGACGTGGTGAAAATCAGATACTGAGATTTTCAATTGAGATTATTAATGACAGATATCATTATGGCTCAGAAAATCTTAAACAAGCTGCAGTGGATTTCCTTTATGAGCTGATTTTTAATCCTTTGATAGTTGAAGGTGAGTTTAAAAAAGCACATATTAATAAAGGCCAGGATTTCTTAAAAGAAAAAATTCTAGCCATGAAAAATGATAAAAATAATTATGTGATGGAAAGGTGTTATCAAGAGATGTGTAGAGGGGAAAGATTTTCCCTCTACCCACTTGGTACCCTCAGAGGTTTAAAAAAAGCTAATTGTGATAATTTATATTATTACTATCAGCAAGTTCTTGAAAAAAGCCCAATTGAAATTTTTGCTGTCGGCGATATAAAATCAAGAAAAGATTTTTTTCAATACATTAATAAGAAGTATGTCTATAAAAGAAATAAGCTACTACCATTAAACAATACAGTGATTAAAACCGGTGGTTTTCAATTTAAAGAAAAAGAAGAAGAGGACAGAATAAATCAGACAAAACTATCAGCCGGGATCAGAATACCTGTAACCAGGTCACATCCTTTATATTTCGCATTAATTGTATATAATGGTATATTGGGAGGTTTCAGCCACTCAAAATTATTTACAGAAGTTCGCGAAGAAAGGGGCCTGGCATATTATATCAATACCAGATTAGAATCGACAAAAGGTTTGATCTTAATCAATGCCGGTATTGATATGTTAGATTATCAGATTGTAAAAAATATAATAACAAAAAATTTAAAAGAGATGAGCCAGGGTCAATTTGATGATGATTCTATTAGATGGACAAAACAGAAGCTTATTAATAGATATAAGAATTTAAGTGATAATAATCATAGTATTGTAGATGCCTTTTTATTAGGTTTAATAAATGGTAAGCAGGATAGTTTAAATTATGTAATTAATTCAATTGCAGAGGTAAAAAAGGATGAAATAATTGAAGTTGCCAAACAAGCAAAATTAACAACATATTTTTTACTCAAGCCAGGAAGTGTCCAACATGATCTATAAAAAATTCAAAGAAATAGATGAAAATTACTATGAAAAAAGCTTAAAATCAGGCTTGCGGGTAATCTTAATCCCCCGTTCTAGTTATAATAAAAAATATGCAGTATTGTCGGTCAATGTGGGCTCTGTTGATTTAAAGCTTAAAGATAATAACAATATTATATATGGCTTCCCTCCGGGGACTGCCCATTTTATGGAACATATCTTATTTGAAAACAGGGAAGGCAGTATTATCGATGATTTTTCTCAACTGGGCAGTAGTGTAAATGCATATACAAGTTTTAATAATACTAATTATTATTTTAATGCAACAGATAATTTTTATAAATCGTTAAAGTGTTTGTTTTCATTTGTTTTAAATCCTCACTTTGATCAAAACAAAATAGAACATGAAAAATCTGTTATAAAACAGGAGATAAACATGTATGAGGATAGTCCAAGTTGGCAGTCTTTCCATCAACTTCTGCAGGGGCTCTATTATGAGTATCCGATAAAATATAATATTGCAGGCACTTCTCAAAGTGTGGATCAAATTAATCAAGAAATTTTACAGGATTTTTTTAATAAATACTATAATTTAGATAATATGAATTTGATTGTAATTGGAGACATTAATCATGAAAAGTTATTTGATTGGTTAACTGATAAGTTTTCTGATTTTGGTAGTGAGCATATAGATTTTCAAAAAATATATCCAGAGGAGCCAAACGGAGTCAGGATTAAAAAAAATGAAATAGCGATGAGTATATCTCGTCCAATTATTACTCTGGGATTCAAAGAGAATCGGTGTTTTAATGATCAAAGAAAGATTGTAAGACAGGACATGTTAAGCAATATGGTTTTAGAGATGATATTTGGTAAAAGCAATGATAATTACCACAGTTTATATGATAAAAATTTAATTGATGAAAATTTTACATTTAATTTTTTGCAGGAAAAAAATACCGGATTTGTTAAGATATATGGTGAGACTTCTCATATAAATCAGAGTATTAATAGTATTGTTGATATAATTAATAACTGGCATAGAAAAATAAACAAAGATGATTTTGAAATCGTTAAACATAAATATATTGGTCGCTATTTCAGATCATTAAATTCATTGGAAGCACTTTCTTCTCAGGTCATTAAATACCTAAATTTAGGACAAAATTATTTTGATTTAATTAATATAATTGAAAATATATCTTTAAATGATATTATTGATCAATATAATAAGCTTTTGTTAGACCAGGAGCAGGTTGAAGTAATCATCAGAAAAATCAGCAAATAAAATCATTTAATTCTTGAAATATTTGATGATTGGTGTTATAATCACAAGAAATAATAAGCGAAGGGATGTGATAAATGAGTATTGAGTATAAATTTCTTGTTGACCTTATTATTGAAAGCAAAGTTTTATTTGTTAAGAGGAGAAAGGAGTAGATAGTAGATATGCAAAGAGATCGATGGAGTAATCGTGCAGCGTTTGTTCTTGCAGCCATAGGATCTGCGGCAGGGTTAGGTAATGCCTGGCGTTTTCCTTATATGGCTTATTCAAATGGTGGAGGGGCATTTTTGATCCCCTATTTTGTAGCTTTATTGACAGCAGGTATACCCCTGATTGTTTTAGAGTTTTCAATGGGCCAAAAAACACAGAGAGGTGCTCCTGGAGCACTAGCTAAAGTAGGAAGAAAGTTTGAAGGATTTGGCTGGTGGGCAGTTTTATCAGGGACAATTATTACCAGTTATTATGCTGGTATAATGGCCTGGGCCTGGGATTATTTAGCAGGATCCTTTACCTTGGGTTGGGCAGAGGACGCGGGAACATATTTTTATGAAAATGTTCTTCAGATTTCAGCTGGCCCTGGAACCCTAGGTGGTTTTTCAACCCCGGTTTTAATCGGATTAGTTATTACCTGGATTGCTATTTATTTTATACTTAGAAATGGTGCTGAAAGTGTTGGTAAAGTTGTCTTGATAACAGTTCCTTTGCCTGTTGTATTAATGGGTATATTGGTGGTTAGGGCTGTTACCCTTCCCGGTGCTATTGAAGGATTAAATTATTTCTTAGAACCTAATTTTGCAATGCTTACAAATCTTAGTGTATGGATTGATGCTTATTCTCAGGTATTTTTTACTCTTAGCCTAGGTTTTGGTATTATGATTGCTTATGCTAGTTATATGCCTGAAGATTCAGATATTATTAATAATGCTCTAATAACTGTATTTGCGAATTCTGGTATTAGTTTTATGGCAGGGATTGCTATATTTGGCACACTTGGTTATATGGCTCAAGCTCAGGGAGTTCCTATTTCTGAGGTTGCAGCAGCTGGGGTCGGTTTAGCTTTTGTGGTCTATCCAAATGCGATTTCTCTCTTGCCAGGTGGTTCATTTGTCATTGGATTTTTCGGTTTTGTATTTTTCGCCATGTTACTTTCTTTAGGTATAGATTCGGCTTTCTCAATTGTTGAAGCTGGTGTGGCGGGCCTTAAAGATAAATGGGGAGGAAGCAAAAGGAAAGTTACTCTCTATTATAGTATTTTCCTTTTTGTAGTTGGTTTATTATTTGCTACAAAAGGTGGCCTATATTGGTTGGATATTGTAGATCATTATGTTAATACTTATGGACTTGTCGTAGCAGGCTTGGCTGAAGCAGTTATTATAGGCTGGTATTACGAACCAGATGAACTAAGAAGTTATTTTAATTCGGTTTCTGAATATCAATTCGGCAACTGGTGGAATGTAATGATTAAATTTGTAATACCGATTGTACTTGCTGTATTGTTAGTAAATGCATTTATCACAGATATTGGAACCCAATATGGCGGTTATGAATTAAAATATCTAGTCTACGGAGGCTGGATTGGAGTAGTAGGCTTTTTAGCTGTTGCTTCATATATAATATCACGTCAAAAGGGTATTGAAGATTAATAATTGAAGTATTTAGAAGGGAGTAATATAATGAGTGGATCAGCTATAGTGATGTTGATTTTTGCTTGTGTTGTTTTATATGGAGGGCTTTTTGTTACTTTACGAAGGGCTATGAAATCAAGAAAAAAAGAAGATTAACTTATCTATTATATAGAGGTCCGAGTTTTCGGGCCTCTTTTTAAATTAACTATTAAAAAAAGAAGTGATTTTATGTCTAAAAGTACTCAGATAAAAATAAAGTTTAAGGAGCTAGGATTCGATTTGATAGGTTTTAGCAAACCTTACTTAGACAATAAATTAACTGAAAAATTCAAAGAGAGAGCTTCACGAGATGATCTTCCACCCTTTATGCATAATGATATAAACAGTATTTTAAATCCTAAAAAGTTGCATCCCTCAGTGGAGACAGTTATAGTTGTAGGATTATCTTATGCCAGCAGTCAAAACAATAATACAAGAGGCTTTATCTCCAGTTATACACGTGGGAGAGATTATCATAAAGTCATGGCAGAGATGATTAAAAAGGGTCTGAAATATTTAAAAGATATATATAAAGACATTAAATATAGTTATTATATAGATAATGGTCCTGTTTTGGAAAAAGTTCTGGCTCAACAGGCCGGATTGGGATGGATTGGTAAAAATACGCTCCTTATTAATGAGAACTTCGGCTCCTATATTTTTCTGGGGGAGATTTTTATTAATAAGAAGCTTGTTTATGATGAAAAATCTAAAAATAAATGTGGAGATTGTACTAAATGCACAGATAACTGTCCAACAGATTCTTTACACACCCCTTATTATTTAGATTATAGAACCTGTCGCAGTAATCTAACTCAAAACAAAGGATTTTTAAAAAAAGAAGAAGAGATGATGATAGGAAACTGTATATGGGGATGTGATGAATGCCAGATAAACTGTCCATATAATAACAATATACCCAGGGATCTACATCCTGCTTTTGAGGCTAAAATTGGAGGAAATATAGCAGAAATATTGAATTATAATAGAAAGGGGTTTCCACCCAGTTGGACTTCCAGTGCATTAAGCTGGAGAGGAATGAGAATAATTCAAAGGAATGCTTTAATTGTATTAGGAAACTTGGGACTAAAAGATGAAAAATATAAAAAGTTAATAGTAAAAAAAATGGATGACAGATCAAAAATTATAAGGTATTATGCATATCAAACTTATCTGAGATTGGGTTTTAATTTAGAGCAGATTAAAGGAAAAATAGATCAAGAAAAAGAAATAGATATTGATAATATAATTAAAAGGAAGTGAGATCATGCCAGAGATATATTATAATAATACTAAATATAGTATAATACATAAAATAAAAGCCATAGATTTATTGTCAGAACTAAAAATAAAACAAAAAGATAATGTGGTGGGCATTAAAATAAACAATGATATATTTGATCTTAATTATGAGATTGAAAAAGAATGCGAAGTAGAATTCATATATAATGATACACCAGTGGGAAACAGGATATATAAGAGAAGTCTCTTTATTTTAATGGCAAAAGCAGTTTATGAAATTTATGAAGATGAAATATTAAATATTGAACACTCCTTAAGTAATGGTATTTATTGTGAATTAAACGATGATAATGCGTTAAGCAAATATGATTTAGAACAAATAGTTGATAAAATGCAAAAGTTAGTTGAACAAGATTATGAAATAAAAAGGCACCTGATGCCCAAACAAGAAGCAATATCTTTACTTGATGAACAGGGCAATCAAGAAAAAATAAGGATCATAAAACAAAAAAAGTTAAGGGAAGTTAAGTTATATGAAATTGATGGTTATTATAACTATCATTATTATCCTGTGTTACCTAAAACTGGTTATTTAAATAAATTTAAACTGCATTATCATTTTCCCGGTTTTGTTTTATTATATCCATCCATCCACAAACCTGATCAGATTAATGATTTTGTTGATCAGCCTAAATTATCTGATATATTTTATGATTATGAGAAGTTAGGCGATATATTAGGGGTTGGTTTTGTACCTGATTTAAACGAAAAGATAGAAACAAATAATTATGGAGAACTGATAAGAATTTCAGAAGGACTTCATGAGAAACATATTGTTAATATAGCTGATCAAATAGAAGCCCACAAAAAAGTTAAAAGAATTATTTTAATTGCTGGTCCTTCTTCTTCAGGTAAGACAACCTTTACCAAACGGCTCTCTACTCAGCTGAGAATCAATGGCTTAAAGCCTTTTTCAATTTCTACTGACGATTATTTTGTTAATAGAGATAAAACACCTTTAGATGAAGATGGGAACTTTGATTTTGAATCTATACATGCAATTAATTTAGAATTATTTAATGAACATCTGGTCAGATTGATGAAAGGTGAAAAAGTAAGTTTACCCAGGTTCAACTTCAAAAAAGGCATCAGAGAAGAAAGTAATAATGTAATTGAATTGAGTTTTGATCAGCCGATTTTAATTGAGGGTATACACAGTTTAAATAATGAGTTAACAGAGATCATTCCTGAAGATCATAAATACAAGATATTTGTGAGTGCTTTAACCCAATTAAATATAGACAAACAAAATAGAATACCCACTTCTGATACAAGATTGATCAGAAGAATTGTGCGAGATAATTTATATAGAGGGCATTCTGCTTATGATACCCTAGAGATGTGGGGAAGGGTAAGAAAAGGGGAAGAGGTCAACATTTACCCTTATCAGGAGAATGCTGATGTAATGTTTAATTCAGCACTAATTTATGAACTGGCAGTTCTAAAAAACTGTGCTGTAGATCTTTTAGAAGGGATTAATAATGATAACACGTATTATTATGAAGCCAAAAGACTGCTGGAGGTATTAGCCAACTTCAAGAACATGCCTTCTGATGATATACCAAAAACATCTATTTTAAGGGAGTTTATTGGAGGTAGTGTATATAAGAAATGATATTTAAATCAAGACATCGAATCTTGTCTGGTTAAACTGGGCAGCAATGTTTTTAAAACACTTTGAATTTCTAACCAGTTATTTACTCGTAATAAATGTTTTTGTTCTTTGATATTTTGATTGTGATATTTGTCAACAAGGATAACAGGTATGTGTTTTTTTAATAATTGATCTGCATTAGATTGATTGTCTTCTATAAAAATCTTTATATTTTTTTCAACAGCCAGATCTGCTTTGTTGTGTTCATGAAATAAATAGTTGTAGTTAACATCATGTTGTTGAAGCCATTTAATAGTTAGGGGTCTAAATTCCTGATGTCTAGCTGTAATCAAATATATTGTGTGTCCATTTTCTATAAGATGATCTATAGTTTTTTTGGCATTGTCAGCTATATCAACACTAGAATAAATATCATACAATTTTTTATTTAAAAAATCTTGTAAGTCTTCTAGTGGAAGATCATAAGCCCTTTTAAAATCATATACATCTTTTTTTCTGATTATTTTTTTAGAAAAATAATTGTTTAGAGCCCTTAACCATATATTTTCTTGTCCTTTTTTTTCTTTTGTAATAACACCATCTATATCAATTCCAATGTTCAAAATTATTGCCTCCTTAATTTAAAAAACCTATATATTGTGATATACTTTTTTTAGATGTTCAATAATTATTCTAACATTTATTTTGTAAAATTTCCAGAAAGGAGTTGTAATATGTCCAAGAACCTTGGTAATATTATAGAATACTTCTCAGAGAAATACCCCAAGCCAGAGTCTGCTTTAAATTTTATGACCCCGTTTCAGCTTCTTATTGCAACCATAATGTCTGCTCAAACCACAGATGTACAGGTTAATAAGGTGACCGAAAAGTTATTTAATAAATTTGAGGAGCCCAAAGATTTTGCTAAATTAAGTTATGAAGAACTAGAAAAAGAAATCAAATCTATTGGTCTTTATAAAAATAAGAGCAAATACATTATAAAAAGCAGTAAGATGATTATTAATGAATACTCAAATGAGGTACCGAAAAGCAGGAAAAAATTAATGAACTTACCTGGGGTAGGACGCAAAACTGCTAATGTGGTTTTAGCAAATGCTTTTAAACAAAATACTATAGCTGTAGATACCCATGTCTTTAGAGTGGCAAACAGACTGGGTTTAGTTAATACTGATAAAACAGATCAGGTGGAAAAAACTTTAATGGAAGTAGTTCCAGAGAACTATTGGTCCAAATTCCATCATTGGTTAATTTTTCATGGTAGAGAAGTCTGTAAAGCACGTAATCCTGACTGTCAAGGATGTGCCTTAAAGTCTTATTGTAACTATTATCAAAATCAAATCAAAGGAGGTTGATCAATTTGTTAAAAATAAAAAAGATATTCTTATTAGTATTTGTTATGATATTGATATTTTCTGTTTCTTTGCAAGCACAGGATCTTCTGGAAATGGGGATAGAAAAATACAATAAAGGAAGTTATCAAAATGCGATTGATTATCTAACTGACTATGCAGCAGAAAATAGTGATAGTTACTTATCCCACTTTTATTTAGGTCTCAGTTATACAGAATTACAGCAATTTGACTTAGCAATTAGCTCTTTTAACTATGCCAGAAAGATAAAAGGCGACTCATATAATTTGCTTGTGAATTTAGCACGTGCTCATTACAACAACAATGAAAAAGATATGGCTCATGATTTATTGATAAAAGCTAAGGGCTATAAACCTATTGACGAACAGGTCTATAATTTACTGGGTTTAATTGAGATGGATAAACAGGAATATGAAGAATCTATAGAGTATTTCAAAAAAGCCATCGAATTAGAAGATGATAATTTATATGTATATAACAATATAAGCCTGGCTTATATTCATATAGGTGAATTCAAAGAAGCTGAAAAATATATAGTGAAAGCAGTAGAATTAGATCCTTTTGAACCCTATGTCTATAATAATGCAGGAGTAATTTATGAGAATCTCACACGATATGAAGAAGCTCTTAATTATTACAATAAAGCACTCGCTGTTGATCCTGATTATAAAAAGGCTGAAATAAATTTAGCAAGGATAAAGAGCAAATTATCTGAGGAGTGATAATGTGTTGAAAAAATTCAAACCGAGTGATGCCTATATGGGTAGATTAGAAAAAGGTGATGATCTTTTAAAAGAGCTTACTAATATTGTGCATCAAAAAAAAATTGAAGCTGCAAGTATCAAAGTGATCGGAGCAGTTCAAAAAGCTAAAATAGGATATTATGATCAAGATGAATTTGAATATAAATATAAAGAGTTTGACCAGGCATTGGAAATAGTGAGTTGTATAGGTAATATATCTATACTAGAAGGAAAACCGTTTATCCATGCCCATATTATTCTGGCAGATAAAGAGGGAAACTGTTATGGAGGTCATTTAGCTGAAGGTTCTAAAGTATTTGCAGCTGAGTTTGTAATTCAGACTTTTGAGGGAAATAAATTGATGAGGGAATTTCAAGATGATACCAAATTAAAGCTGTGGTAAAAAGAAAGGAGCAGCAGATGAAAAAAATTTATGTAATAGATACAAATGTTTTGCTTGATGATCCTGAGGCAGTTTTTGATTATCAGGACAATGAAGTTATAATTCCACTGGCAGTTTTAGAAGAGCTAGATGACCAAAAGCATAAAACTTCTGATATAGGTTATAATGCTCGGGAAACATCTAGAATTTTAGATGGTCTCAGTGAAAAAGGAAAACTAAATAAAGGCATAAAATTAGAAAACGGAGGTTGTCTGAAAATATTAATTGACAAAAAAGAATTAAGGCTTCCACCTCATCTCAGTGCCACTAAAATTGATAACAGAATTTTATCTGCGGCTATAAAATTAAAAGAAGATAATGAGGATAAAAAAGTTATAATGGTTTCCAATGATATTAATTTGAGATTAATTGCAAATGCCTTTGATATTGAAACAAAAGATCATAAAGGCAATGGCATAAATGGCGAAGAGCTTTATGATGGATTTACAGAGATAAAAACTAAGGGTGAAATTATTGATGAATTTTATTCCAATAATCAATTAAGTCCTGATAAGATAGATGATGAATTCGATAAACTTTTTATACACCAAATGGTTCAACTATCCACATATGATAAAAGCCAGAAAAGTGCTTTAGGACGATTTGATGGTGAAAATATAGTGCCCCTCATTTTTGATAAAAAATCACCGATGGGTATTGTTCCCTTAAATCGGGAACAAAAATTTGCTATTGAACTTTTACTAAACGATGATATAAAAGTTGTAACAGTTTCAGGTAAAGCAGGTACAGGCAAGACTCTACTTGCTTTAGCATCTGGTTTACAGAAGGTCATTAATGATAAAAAATACGACAGGGTTTTAATTGCAAGACCTGTAGTACCTATGGGCAAGGATATTGGTTTTTTACCTGGTTCTGTTGAAGAAAAATTAGAACCATGGATGCAGCCAATATTAGATAATCTTAATTTAATTATTCACAGTAATAAAGGTTCTTATTTGTCTATCGATCAGTTAATTGAAAATGATTTTATCCAGATTGAGGCCCTAACCTATATTAGGGGAAGGTCAATCCCAAATCAATATATTATAATCGATGAAGCCCAGAATTTATCTAAACATGAGGTAAAAACTATTTTAACAAGAGTAGGCAAAAACTCTAAGATAATTTTAACAGGTGATCCCTTTCAAATTGACAATCCCTATCTAAATAAAGTCAATAATGGACTATCACATGTAGCCAATCATTTTTATAAAGTGGAGATTGCCGGCCACATCATGCTCCTTAAAGGAGAGAGATCAGAAATTGCTAAAATAGCCAGCGAATTAATTTAAAATTAATACCAGAACTAATATAATCAGTCAAAATACTTGACAGTAAAAATTATCTATTATATACTAATTTAAAATTAAATATCAGAAATTACCTCATCTTTGCTAAGGTGGGGTAGAGGCGCAGAATTAAAGAGTATCTTTTTATTTAAAAGAACCTGTTATAAAAAAAGCGAAAGGTGATTCTGCCGAAATTCTTAATTATTTGGTTCAAGTGATTAAGGATTGGGTCTGTATAAAAAATATACAGGACTGTCATTGAAGTATAAGCCATATTTCAATGTTGAGCTATCTCATTAAAAGGCGAAAAGGAGGTGGTTTCTACTGGTGCAATCAGAATTCATACCCAGCGGGAATCCCGTTGGGTTTTTTGTTTATCTAAGATAAATTTCAGACATTGTTATAAGACATAAAATAATATGGAGGGTCATAAAAATGGATAATTATGGTTTAATATCTCTCATCCCACCTTTATTAGCCATATTTTTAGCATGGTGGAGTAAAGAGGTAATAATTTCATTATTTTTAGGAGTATTTTCAGGCGCTTTGATTTTAGCTGGCTATAATCCTATTACAGGTTTTGTAAATACCTTAGATAATTATATGTTGGCCTCGTTGGCTGATTCTTGGAATGCAGGAATCATTATATTTTTGCTATCAATGGGGGGTATGATTGGCATCATAAACAGAGCTGGTGGTGTAATAGCAATTGGTGAGTATGTTGCTAAAAAAGCTAAATCCGTTAAAAATACACTGCTTGTAACCTGGTCAATGGGAGTGTTAATATTTTTTGATGATTATGCAAATACTTTAATAGTTGGCAATACAATGCGACCCATTACTGATAATATGAACGTATCAAGAGAGAAACTTTCTTTTGTAGTAGATCTAACAGCGGCGGCAGTTTCAAGTATAGTACCAATTTCAACCTGGATAGCATTTGAGGTGGGAGTTATAAAAGATGGCTTTCAAAGTTTAGGTATTGAAGCGAGTGCTTATACGACCTTTGTTCAGACTATACCTTATAGATTCTATTCTATCTTTGCACTTGTATTTGCCCTAATAATAATTTATACTATGAAGGATTTTGGCCCTATGTATAAGGCAGAACACCGGGCGAGAACTACAGGACAGTCACTTAGACCTGGTTCTACTCCTATGGTTTCTAAAGAGCTGGAAGAGATTGAGAAACCTGAAGGTGTGTCCTTTAATATAGTAGATGCTTTTTTACCAATTCTAGTTGTCATAGTTGTAACATTAATTGGTCTGTGGTATAACGGTGGGGGGAGTGCTCCAGAGGTAAGTATACAATCTGCTTTTGGTGATGCAGATGCCAGTGTAGTTCTACTTTGGGCTTCATTTGCTGGGAGTTTTACAGCTGCGTTAATTGCAATACTTAAGCGCATTTTAAACATTTCAGATGTTGTAGACAGCTGGATAGATGGTGCTAAATCAATGTTTATAGCAACTATGATATTAATCTTAGCTTGGTCTATTGGGGGTATAACCGATGATCTGGGGACTGCTGACTTTCTGGTAGGAATTTTAGAAGGTAATTTACCAGGATTTCTAATTCCAGTTTTACTCTTTGTAATTTCTGCTTTTATTGCATTTACAATAGGTAGTTCTTGGGGTACTGTTGCTATAGTCATGCCTCTGGCAATACCACTTGCCTTTAATATTTCCGCACCTATGTTGCCAGCCATTGGAGCTGTTTTAACTGCAGCAGTAATGGGGGATCATTGTTCACCTATTTCTGATACAACTATCATGTCTTCAACTGCTTCAGCAGTTGACCACATAGATCATGTATCAACACAATTACCTTATGCTCTGACTGTGGCAGCAGTTGCAGCAGTAGTTGGATTTTTACCAGCCGGATTGGGCTTATCGCCTTTAATCATTTTACCAGTCGGTGTATTAATACTTTATTTAATAGTGAAGATATTTGGCAAAAGTGTGAAAGCAGAGGAAATTTAAGTAATAAGTTTATATATAAAAATCGTATTTATTCAATCAAACAAAAGATAATTGATTAGTTGGACTACTGTTTATACAAAACAAAAACAATGAATTAAGTACCTAATGTTTTTTAAAAAGAGTCTTAATTTTAAATACGATAAAATAAAACTTATATATTCATGTTTAAGTAATCTTTACATGGTTATAGATATGATTAAAATGGGTTATTGGAAATTTTCCAATAGCTCTTTTTATTATTTTTTATAGAAAAAATTTGTGATGTTTTTTTATACATTTATTCCTGCTGTATATAAAGACAGGTTCAAATATTTTTTCTGATTTATAGTTTTGTAAATAAAACCTCAAATATAATTTTTTTAGCACAGATCGAAAATTTGTCTGCAATTTTCTTTAAATTGACATTTTCACAATCAGCTAAAACCTTTATCATTTATAAGGTTTGGGATTTAAACCTTAAATAAATACTTGCATTATAGACAATATTAAGTGAAAATTTTAAACTACACCTTTCATTATGGCAGGGATAAACATTTTAATATAGAAACTATAATATACAGCAGTAAATTAAGGTGGTAAAATTAATGAGAAAACTTACTATAATATTTATTCTTTTAATGTGTTTTTTATTTGGATTAACTTTACCGTATCTTTTTGAAAGCTATGGTCCTTTTATAAAAAATTATGTAATGGGTAATGGTAATCAGGATATTGAAGATATTCCCAGCGAGCAAGAGAAGAACAAAGCAGATGAGGTAGTTGTAAAAAAGGAAGAGATCGATTTTGATCAGTTATTAAAAAAGGCTGAACAGCATTTTTATGACTCAGAGTATAAAGAGAGTATTAATACTTATATAGAACTCTATAAAAGCGGCTATGATAAAATCTCAGCAGCTAAGAATATAATAGCAGTCAGTAATTATCTCAATGAAGAATACAGCCAGGTATCTAACTTATTATCAAATATGTATGATGATTATCAGGATTCTATTGAATACAACTATTATTATGCTGAATACCTATATAAGAATGGTGATAAAGCAGAAGCTGAAGAGCTATTTTTTCACCTGTTAATTCTTCTCGAACAACAGGATTCAGATTTATCTGATAGGAAAAAAGCTTTAACATATTACTACCTTGGAGACATATATTTAAATTCTGATCGGGAAAATGTGGCCCTTGATTTTTTCTTAAAAGGGATTGAACATGAAAAACAAATAGTCTTAAATTATACAGCAGCAGCCGAAGTTTATAAGAACAAAGAGAATTATGAGCAAGCAATATCTATGTATGAAATGTGTTTAAATCAGGATCATAGTATGAGCAATTTATATTATGAATTGGCTGTTTTATATGAAAAAAATGAAGAAATATTAAAAGCCTATAATTACTGGCAAAGATGTATTAATAGTGGTATTAAGATAGATATTGCCCAAAAGAATATTAATGATATAAGAGAGAATCATCCACAATATTTTGAAAGAGAAGAAACAGAAGAAAATGTTGTTTTTAAAATAGATTGGTATGATATTAAAGAAATTGAAACTAATAAAAATTTTAGAAAACTCAAGATAGGTCTTCAGGAAAATATTAATGAATTGAATTTCCAATCCCAAAATGATTTTATGATTAAATATGGTGATAATATTATATTTGAAGGTAATAAAGATACTCGGTATCAAATTAATTTTAGTGATAATACTTTTTACATATTCCAGAATGGAGAGATTAAAAAATCTTTATCCCCAGATCAGACACTTAAAATAAGTTCTACAAATAAAAATAACTTATTTGCCTTATATAATATTAAATTTGGGCAAAATTACTTTTGGGGAGGGGTTGAAAACAGACAGTATAGAGGAGATATCCATTTACAGCCTATAACAAGTGAGTCTGTTAATTTAATAAACTATATTGATTTAAGTTCTTATCTGCTTTCTGTAGTACCTTCCGAAATATATGCAAGCTGGCCACAGGAAGCTCTTAAAGCGCAGAGCGTTGTTGCCCGATCTTATATAATTAATAACTTAAATAGACATAAAAATGAAGGATATGATCTATGTGCTGATGTGCACTGCATTGTTTATTCAGGAGTAAAAAGTGAACACCCCAATACCAATACTGCTATTTTAGCAACAAAAAATGAGGTAATAACTCATCAGGGTGAAGTAATAGATGCAGTATTTAGTAATAATAGTGGTGGATATACAGAAGCAAGCCAGTATGTATGGGGTAACAGTTATGATTACTTAAAGGCTGTTAATATATCTGAAAGTATGGATTATCAGCTCCCCTTATCGCCCCATTTAATTGAAGAATGGTTTGTTGAAAAACCTTCTTCTTATTCTAATAATAAGTATACCATTACCAACACATATCGCTGGATTAAAAGCGTTGATTTAGAAGCCCTTAAATCTAGACATGGTTTACAAGATATTAGAGGGATATATATAACAGACAGGACGAACATAGGAACTGTCAAAGAAATAAAGATTGAAGGTCAGAACAAGATAGTATCTAGTAAAGATTCATCTATTCGGAGAGATCTTAACGGTTTGAAGAGCAATAAATTTATAATCAAAAATATATATGATGATAATAAACTTCAGAAAATAATAATATTTGGCGCGGGCTGGGGTCATTCAGTGGGAATGGACCAGACTGCTGCAGCTGGAATGGCTGTTAAAGATAAAGGCTATCGTGATATAATAAATTATTTTTATCTTGATACAGAAATCACAAAATTAGAATAAATACTTGAAAATTGGATTTATTTCAGTTATAATTAATTAAGAATTAAATAAAAGATGTCTTCAGGGTATGGTGTAATTCCAGACCGGTGGTATAGTCCACTAGCTAAAGCTGAACTGGTGAAATTCCAGTACCGACGGTATTTAAAGTCCGGATGAAAGAAGGCAATATAGCTTTGTAGTTATTGATGCCCTGTTTGTATGAGGGCATTTTTTATTTTTTCAATAATCTACAGGAGGATCACATAATAAATGGATATTAAAAAAATAGCAAACATTGGTGTTTTAATTGGATTATCATTAATTTTAATGTTGACAATAAGATTTCCCTTATTTTTACCATTTTTAATCTATGAACCAGGAGATATACCCATACTTATCATAGCTTTTTTATATGGGCCAATGCCGGCTTTAGGAGCGACATTTGTACTCTCGGTCTTAATGGCTGCATTGACGGGTTTAGGAGGTCCTTTTGGGGCTTTTATGCACTTTTTGGCTACAGGTGTACTAGTTGGGGTAGCAGGTTATATTTATAAACAGTATCATACAAAAAAAGGAGCTATTATTGGCTTGACATTTGGCTCACTTGCCATGACTGCTGTAATGGCAGGTGCAAATATTTTATTAAACCCAATTTTTTATGGTATACCCTATGAACAAACTATTTCAATGTTGTTGCCGGGCATTATACCCTTTAATATTACCAAGGCTGCTTTTAATTCTATATTAACTGCTCTGGTATACAAAAAGATCGCAAATTTTTTAAGAAGGAAGGGTTTATTAACCTCATTAGATAATAATGAGGCGGAAGAATACTTGTATGCTGACAAGAAATAATATCTTTTTAATCAAATAAAATATTATTTTCCTATATCCCTTTATTATTTTTAATAAGGGGATATTTTTATTGAAGGATATAAAATTAAGATATAAGTAAAAAGAAAATTAAAGGATTATATATAAAATAAGGAAGAGATTATATATTTCACACATAGGAGCATTAAACCTTGCAAAGAACAATATTTCACACAGAGATACAATTATTTGACAATTGATGCCTGCTAATATACAATTTAAATTAAGTGTATTGGAGGTAATTTTATTGGAGATAACATTTTTAGGAACA
>JAGYMU010000080.1 GCA_018399995.1 Halanaerobiales bacterium
TTATATAAATCAATATTGATAAAATATACAAAAAATGTTGAGAAATGTTTTAACTATTAATAAGAGGATAATGCATATATCTTAAGTTTTACTTAAAGAGTTAATGCATGAACTTATTAGAATAATATTGTTTTTAACATTTAATACGTTTAAATTCTTGACATCATAAGATTATTTTGGTATTATACATCTTAAATAATTATAATTACATTTATAAATATTTAAATAACTGTGATTGGGAATAGTAAACACAGATAATCTTTTAAAGAGAGCCGGGATGGTGAGAAACGGTAAAGATTCTGTGTTAAAAATCACCCATGAGTTGCTTAACTGAAAGATTATTAGGTTTTGACGGAGTTGTCGACCGTTATCCTGACTGGTTATCTTTATTAAGGTAATTAATTATGCTGTAAGGATGGTACCCCTATTTCCTTAACCGGGAATAGGGTTTTTTATTACATACATATATATGAGGGGGTGAGTAGAGAGTAGAGAGTAGTCAGGATCTTATCTTACTTATAATTAAATTTAAAAGTACAGCTAATATTTCACATTAAGAGTATTGAGAAGGAGAGTAGATAAAAATGAAAAAGAAGAGATTGTTTGGATTAATATTAGTTACAATGACTTTTGTATTACTGATAAATTTTACTGTAGTAGCAGAGACAATGACCATTGCTACTCCATCTGATGCCTTAACCCTTGACCCTATAATGCTGAGTGAGACACCGACAATATCTGTCCAAATGAATATTTTTGAAGGTCTGGTACACCTTGATGAGAATTTGGATGTACAGCCTGGATTGGCATCCTCCTGGGAGGTTGAAAATGATACTACCTGGTTATTTCATTTACGAAAAGGTGTAAAATTTCACAATGGAGATAATTTTGATGCTGAAGATGTCAAATTTTCTATAGAAAGAGCTCAAAATCATCCTAAATCACAATTTAAATCACCTGTTGGTCAGGTAGAAAGTGTTGAAATTAGAGATGATTATACCGTAGCAATAAAAACGACTTTTCCTTATCCAATTTTACCAAGGAAAATAGGCCGTATATTGATCTGTTCAAAAGATTATGTTGAAGCTAATAGTGACCAGCACTTACAAAACAATGCGGTTGGAACAGGACCTTACCAAGTATCCTCCTGGGAAAAAGATGAAGAAATGGTGCTAACTTTTTATGAGGATTACTGGGGTGAAAAACCAGAAGTTGATAAAGCAATTTTGAAACCTATCTCAAATCCTGCCACAAGAGTATCATCATTTTTAAGTGGTGAAGTAGATATATTACTTGATTTGCCTGTCCAAGATGTTGAGAGAGTGGAAGAAGCAGAAGGTGTTAAAGTAGTTACTAGGCCAGGTATGAGATTGATCTTTTTAGGTTTTGATACTCAAGAAGGCCCATTCTCAAAATTGAAAGTACGAAAAGCGGTTTATCATGCCGTTAATGAAGATGCTATTGTTGAGCATGTTATGAATGGTCATGCATATAAGGCAGGACAATTCTATCCTGATACAATCTTTGGTTATAATCCTGATATAAAAAGAGTTCCTTATGACCCTGAAAAGGCGAAACAACTGTTAGCTGAAGCAGGATATCCAGATGGATTTACCATTCAATTTGATTCATCCAATGACCGTTATATGAATGATGGACAGATAGCTCAAGCGGTTGCTATACAACTGGCTCGTGTAGGTATCAATGTAGAACTAAACGTTCAAACAAAATCAGCCCATTTTGATAAAATACTATCACGAAACACTGATTTTTATCTATTGGGATGGACAAATTCAAATGGAGATGGCATTCAGTTTTTAGATGGTTTGCTACATTCCCCAGAAGATAGTTACGGGCGCTTTAATCTTGGAAACTACAGTAATGAAGAAGTAGATAAATTGATTGAAGAAGCCGCCAGAACGCTCGATGATGAGAAACGCTCAGAAATTATGCAGGAAGCTGTAAGAATAGGAATGGAGGAAGTTGCTTATCTACCATTACATTATCAGCAGCAGCTTTATGGTATGAAGGAAAACATAAAATGGACACCAAGACCTGACAAGTATGTAAAAATTTACACTATGGGTTTTGATAATTAAGCAATTATGAGGGGGGCAATAGCCCTCCTCAATATATTTCGAGAGTAGAGGAGGGAGTATTTCATGCTAATATATACCGGCAAAAGAATATGGCAGACTTTAATTGTACTATTTGCAGTTTCGATAATAGTTTTTATCATGATTAATATTAATGGTGACCCAGTTCAAACTTTATTGCCTCCTGATGCAGAACCCTGGGCAGTAGAAGAATTAAGAGAAACGCTTGGTCTTAATAAGCCCCTTTATGTTCAATATTTTAACTTTATAAAAAATGCTATCAAAGGCGATATGGGTATATCATATTATCAGCAGGTACCGGCTTTAAGACTGGTTTTAGAGAGATTACCTAAAACAATGGAGCTGGCCGTTGCTGCAATATTGATCTCAATTATCATTGCAATTCCAGCTGGTATGTATGCAGCAATAAAACCCGAAAGTATTTTATCTAAATTGATTATGTTTTCTTCTCTTGCAGGCATTTCATTACCGACTTTTTTGTCTGGTATTTTGTTGATTTTAATTTTTGCAGTAAATTTTTCCTTGTTACCATCATCTGGAAGAGGAGAAATCGCTCAATTTTTAGGTATACACTCCAGTCTTTTTACATTAGACGGTTTAAAACATATCATTATGCCGGCAGCAACTTTAGGTTTATATATGGTTGCAATGCTGATTAGACTTGTAAGAGCCGGTATGCAGGAAGTACTAAAGCAGGACTATATTTTATTCACAAGGGCAAAAGGTATGCCGGCAAAGATAGTTTATATTAGGCATGCTTTAAAGAACACTATGATACCAGTAATAACTGTAATAGGACTTCAGCTTGGTAGACTAATTGCATTTTCAATGATTACAGAAAAAATATTCGCCTGGCCCGGAATGGGGAAACTCATTTTGGATTCAATCAATAGGCTTGATAGACCTGTGATTATGTCATATATTTTGATAATTGCTGTTTTGTTTGCAGCTATAAATTTAGTTGTAGATTTATTATACTATTACTTTGATCCGCGTATCGAATTAGGTTGAGGGGGAAAAATTAATGAAAGATCTCATTTATTATTTTAAGAGAGATAAAATGGTTATCATAGCAACTATTATTTTAACATTAATCATATTATCTAGTATATTCGCCAATTTAATTGCTCCCCATAACCCTTATGATCTGGCTTCTGTATCTCTTATGGATAGTATGAAACCACCCATATGGATGAAAGATGGGCTAGATAAATTTTTATTGGGTTCCGATTTACAGGGCAGAGGTATTTTAAGCACCATTTTATATGGAACAAGAATTTCTCTCCTGGTAGGATTCTCCGCTGTTATCTTAGGAGGTACAATAGGAGTTACTTTAGGTATGATAGCTGGATATTTTGGAGGTAAAATAGACAGCATTGTTATGAGAATGGCTGATATACAGCTTTCTTTTCCAACTATGTTAATAGCTATTACTGTTATGGCTTTTTTAGGCCGTGGGATTTTGAAATTAATTGTTGTTATTGGTCTTGCTACCTGGGTGACATATGCAAGAACAGCAAGAGGTTCTACTCTTTCTATTAAAAATAGTGAATATGTTGAAGCGGCTAAGTTGATCGGTATAAACAATACAAAAATATTGATCAGGCATATTTTGCCAAATATTTTAACCCCGATCATAGTGATTGCTACTGTACAAATTGCCCAGGTTATAATGTTAGAAGCAACCCTTAGTTTTTTAGGAATAGGTGTACCTTTGACAGAACCTTCTTTAGGTCTTATGATTTCTGATGGCTATAAAAGGCTGTTGAGTGGAAAATGGTGGCTGGTGGTTTTCCCGGGTGGATTTTTGGTTATGATAGTATTGAGTATTAATATCATTGGAGATTGGTTGCGGGATGTACTAAATCCCAAATTAAAGTAATATCTTCTGTATGTAAAAGTAGAGAGTAGAGGAGGAATAAAAATGCAGAGGGAAAAAATATTAGAAGTGAAAAATCTAAAAACTTTTTTTAATACCAAAGATGGGGTTATAAAGGCAGTAAATGGTGTAAACTTTGATCTTGAAAAAGGTGAAATACTTGGAATAGTCGGAGAATCAGGAGCTGGTAAATCAGTTACCGGGTTTTCTCTGTTAAGATTAATTGATCCTCCTGGAGAAATATTAGAAGGTTCGATTAAGTTTAAAGGACAGGATCTCATGAAAATAAATAAAAGAAACATGAATAAGATTCGTGGAAAAAAAATTTCCATGATTTTTCAGGATCCCATGGCTTCCTTAAATCCTGTGCTTACGATTGGGCAACAATTAATTGAAGTTTTACAATTTCATCTTAATTATAGTCGCAAGAAAGCTAGAAATAGAGCAGTTGAACTACTTAATATGGTAGGTATATCTTCTCCAGAAAAAAGGATGAAACATTATCCCAATCAGTTAAGCGGTGGCATGCGTCAAAGGGTTGTGGTTGCTATTGCTCTAGCCAGTGATCCAGAAGTAATTATTGCTGATGAGCCTACCACAGCACTTGATGTTACTATTCAAGCTCAAATAATTGGTCTTATGAAGAATTTGATAAAAGACAGACAGACTTCTCTTATATTTATTACACATGATCTGGCCCTGGTCTCAGAGATTGCAGATCGAATTTTGGTGATGTATGCAGGAGATATTATAGAATATGGTTCTAAAGAATCTATAATAAGTAATCCGGCCCACCCATATACACAGGGTTTGATAAATTCGATTCCTGTTCTTGATAAAGATCAAAAGAGATTAAAACAAATTAAAGGTTTAATGCCGAGTCCTCTTGATTTACCAGAGGGCTGTAAATTTCGTTCAAGGTGTAGTAAAAAAACGGATTATTGTAAAAATAATGATAATAAATTAAAAAAGATTAATAATAATCATTATTCTACATGTAGTGAAGCCTACCAGCTACAGAAAGAGTTAATAGCAGGAGTGGGTTAAAATGAAATTACTAGAAGTAAATAATCTAAAAAAGCATTTTTCAGTAAATGATAGTTTTCTAGCAAATCTACTAAATAAAAATAGCCAGGTCCATGCGGTAAATGGTGTTTCATTTTCCATAAATAAAGGTGAAACTCTGAGTTTAGTAGGGGAGAGTGGATGTGGTAAGTCTACGATTGGAAGAACTATTTTAGGGCTTTATGAGCCAACTGAGGGTGAGATCAGCTATTGCGGCAAAAAAATAAGTCAAATGTCTAAAAAGGAAAAGTTTGGTTTAAAAGAAAAAATGCAAATGATCTTTCAGGATCCATTTTCATCATTAAACCCTAGACAAAAAGTTAAAGATATTATCAAAGAGCCGATTAGAAGTCACGATATTGTTTCGCGAGAAGAAGAAAAAGATTATATTTTAAATTTACTTGATAAAGTAGGGGTTGATGGTTCATATCTAAATAGATATCCACATCAATTCAGTGGTGGCCAACGTCAAAGGATAGGTATTGCAAGAAGTTTGTCAATGGAACCTGATTTTATAGTAGCAGATGAACCTATTTCTGCCCTTGACGTTTCAATTCAGGCTCAAATTTTAAATTTATTGATGGATTTACAGGATGAATTTGATTTAACCTTTTTATTTATCGCTCATGATTTAAGTGTGGTCAAACATATCAGTGACCGAGTTGCGATTATGTATTTAGGTAAGATTTTTGAAATTGGTGATAAAAAAGATATATTTGCTGAACCAATTCATCCATATACAAAAGCTTTATTTAATTCCATACCTGAGCTTACGACGACAACAAAAGAAAAATTTTCGGTTTTAAGTGGGGATGTTCCTGATCCTATCCAACTTCCTCAGGGATGTTACTTCCATTCTCGCTGCAAATATGCAGAGGAAATTTGTTTAAAGGAAAAACCAGAATTAAAAGAGGTTAATGGCAGAAAGGTTGCTTGTCATCAACTATAGTAAATGGATAAACTAAATAGAAATAAATTAGTGAAAAGGAGAGATAATTGTGCAGGCCTATAAAAATTTTAAGTTGATAGATGTAAAAAATGAAAAAGTGATAAGCGATGCTATCTTAATTATAGAAGATGGAAAATTTAAAAGAGTAGGAAGTAATTTTGATGTTCCGGATGATGCTGAAGTTTGTGATTTAGAAGGTCAGACTGTTATTCCTGGTATCATAGATGCTCATATACATTCTTTATCAGATGCTTCCAATGATCCCCATCAACAACGTGAAAATGAGAATGATGCATTAACTGTAATTAAGGCAGAACACGCCTTGCAAAAAGCTTTAAAAGCTGGTATCACTTATGTAAGAGATTTAGGGGGCTGTAACTATTATGATCTTGGTTTGAGAGAAGCAGAGAAAAAAGGCTTTTTAAAGGGACCTCGCATGCAGGTTGCAGGTAAGCTTATAACAATGACTGGCGGTCATGGTTATAGAATGGGTCGAGAGGCAGATGGAATAGGTGATGTGAGAAAAGCGGCCCGTGAACAGCTAAAGGCAGGTGTGGATGTAGTCAAAATTATGGCAACTGGTGGTGTTATGACCGAAGGAGTTGAACCAGGTTCTCCTCAACTTTCATTAAAAGAAATGAGGGCAGCTGTAGAAGAAGCTCATAAGGCAGGCAAAAAAACTGCTTCACATGCCCAGGGAACTATAGGTATTCAAAATGCTATTAAAGCAGGAATCGACTCAATTGAACATGGTATTTTCCTTGATAAGAAGACCGTTGAGATGATGATTGAAAAAGGAACCTTTCTAGTAGCAACATTAGTAGCTCCCTACTGGATTGTAGAATATGGAGTAGAAAATGGAATACCTGCATATGCAGTAGAAAAGGCTAAAAAGGTAATTAATTCCCATCATGCGAGTTTCAAATTAGCTCAACAAAGTGGTGTAAAAATAGCAATGGGGACAGATGCTGGAACCCCATTTAACAAACATGGCAAGAATACATATGAATTAAAATTAATGGTCAAAGCAGGTATGTCACCTATGAAGGCTATAAAAGCTTCTACTCTGGGCGGGGCAGAATTACTTGGAATCAAAGAGGAATATGGTTCTATTGAAGAAGGTAAGTATGCTGATATGGTTGTGATTAAGGGAGATCCACACGAGAATATTGAAGATATTTTTGAGGTGGTAGCTGTTTATAAATCGGGTGAAAAAGTAATGTAGAAATATAAAATTATCATAGTATCAGTCCCTTACCTTAGGGTAGGGGTTTTTTATTTTAGATAGGAATTATGGTTCTTCTCCAAATTAGTGGGTCAATTTATGATTATACACAAGATTATCTATAGCCATTTTTTTAATTGATGGGCTTTTTAATAATAAAAGGGTAATATAAATATCGTATAAAAAACCTATTCAATTAAGAAGATGGTAACTAATCAGCGTAGCAAACAAACTTCACATTTTTTTCCCATGGAAATGGAGAAGATCCGGAATTATAAAAGAAGAATAATTATAAATCAAATAATTCAGTAATTTCATTTTTTTATAATGATTATGATTAAAAAATTAACAAAATATCAAGATAACTGAATTAACATATTTTTTTACATTTATTACACATTTATTACATATTTTATTGCTATAATAAATTTACAGTAAAAAAGTTTTAGTAAGGATATTTATATTTTCATTACCCCCCATTCTAAAGTTGATATTTTTACTAAAATTAAATGAAAAACAGATTTTCATATGTGCTACTACTCCTTGAGCCCCGAGTGATCGGGGCTCTTTTTGGTGTGTGCCTCGTAAATTTAAAAGATAGTAGGTGGAATTAGAATCCTACCCATGCTGTTTTGGTCGTATCGGTATGTGAACCCAACAATGAC
>JAGYMU010000081.1 GCA_018399995.1 Halanaerobiales bacterium
TAATAAGATTTGTTACCTCATTTCTATCTTTTACTTCTTATATTATAGCACAGCAGTGTGACACCATATTGTCATTCACATATAATAAAATTAGATAAAAAAATCAAAAAAATGTTTAAATTGTTTGACATTTCAAAAAATAAATATTATAATTTATTTAGAGTTAATCGTTTAATTAATCGTTTAATTAGATTTGGAGGTAATATATGAGCAGAAATATAACAATGAAAGATGTAGCCGATGAAGCCGATGTATCTGTAGCAACTGTTTCAAATATCATAAACAATAAAGATAAATATGTAAGTCCTGAACTGGTAACAAGAGTTAAAAATGCAATAAAAAAGCTTGATTATTCTCCTAATAAAATAGCGAGAAGTTTAAAAATAAATAAGTCTTTTAATATAGGTGTTCTGGTGCCAGATATAACTAACCCTTTTTTCGCAGAAATAGTAAAAGGAGGTGAGCAGCTAGCTGTAAAAAATGATTATCAGATCTTATTATATAATACAGATGGAAATGTAAAAAGAGAAAAAGTTGGTGTGAATAATTTTTTAAACCAGGGAGTAGATGGAATTATAAATATTGCTCCACGAAGAAAAGACTCAGAAATAGAACGATACTATACTAAAAATAATATTCCAATGGTTATAGTTGATAGACCAATAAAATTGAAAAGTAAATACGCTGGTGTTGTTTTTGCCGATAATTATGTTGGTTCACATGAAGTTGCAGAGCACTTATTTACAAACAAAAAAAGAAAATATATATGTATGGCAGGTCCTAAAAATGTACCTAATGTTCAAAAAAGGATTAAAGGCTTTGTAGATGGATTAGAAGAATATGGAATATCCAAAGAAAAAATAGATGTTGTTTATGGTAAATTCAATCACAAAAGTGGACATGATCTAATGCAAATACTGTTAAATAAATTTCAGATGCCAATGTCGATATTTATTTGTAGTGATATTATGGCTTGGGGTGCTATTGAGGCAATTAAAGATAACAAAAAAATACCAGAAGACATATCTATTGTTGGTTTTGATAATATATATTTTTCAGAATTATTAAATCCCCCCTTAACTACAGTAAACCAACCAAAATCTGAACTTGGTTTAAAAGCTGTACAACTATTATTTAATATTATTAACGGAAAAGAAAGTTCAAAAGAGATAATATTAAAAACAAATTTAGTAATAAGAAAAACAAGTTAATTTTTAAGCTTTAGTTAAACGTTTAATTAAACTTTGATGTCTTTTAAATAAAAATTATAAAAAGGAGAGTTGTTATGAAAACTGAAGGAATTTTAAACAATGAGATTTCAAAATTAGTCGCAGAGATGGGTCATGGAGATATGTTGGTCATTACTGATAGGGGGTTTCCTTTTCCTAGACATGAACACACAAAATGTATAGACTTATCCATTGGTGTAAACTTACCCAAGGTAAAAGATGTAACAGAAGTTATTTTGACAGAATTAGAGATTGAAGAAGTAATAATTGCTGATGAAACCAAAGAAATCAGTCCAGAAACTTATAAAGAATTCCAAGAAGTATTAGCTCCTATTGATAATAAAGGGAATGAAATTAGAGAAAAAAATATTCCACATCCTGAATTTAAAGATTTAGTACTTAATGGAGCTTTAAACGGTAAAGAAGTAAAAGGATTTGTTAAAACTGGAGAATTTACTCCTTATGCAAATATTATATTAATTTCAGGTGTTAATTTTTAATTAAATAAATATAGCTGATTATCAGAACTGATAATCAGCTATAAATTTCAGAGGTGATAAAAATGGAAGAAAAAATATTGAATAATATATTTAAAGTTAAAAAGCCAATTATAGGAATGGTTCATTTAAGACCTTTACCAGGTTCCCCAAATTATAGTTCTTCTAATATAAATATGAAAGAAATCATTCAAACTGCAGTCAAAGAGGCTAAAATATTAGAAAAAGCTGGTGTTGATGGACTACAAATTGAAAATATATGGGATTATCCTTTTGTTAAAGGTGAAGAAATTGGTCATGAAACTACAGCTGCAATGACTGCTGCTGCTGTAAAAGTAAAAGAAGCTGTTGATATTCCCATTGGAATAAATTGTCATCTAAATGGAGGCAAACAAGCTCTCGCAGTAGCCAAGGCAGTAGAAGCTAAATGGATTAGGGTTTTTGAATGGGTGAATGCTTACATTTCCAGAGCTGGTTATATAGAAGGTCTGAGCGGGAAACTTTCCAGATATAGATCATTTCTGCAGGCTGAAGACATAAAGTTTTTTTGTGATGTGAATGTCAAACACGGGAGTCACTTTTTAATATCAGATAGATCAATTATTGAGCAAGCAAAAGATGCAGTAGAACAGGGCGCAGAATCTCTTATTATAACTGGATTTGAAACTGGTAAAGCACCAAGTGCTGCTGAAGTAAAAAAATTTACTAATAAAATAAATAAAACCGTTTTGATAGGTAGTGGTTTAAAAGGAGAAAATGTAAAAGATTTATTAAAATATGCAGATGGAGCGATAGTTGGTAGTTACTTTAAAAAAGATGGAAATTGGAAAAATGAAGTCCAGTACAAAAGAGCAAACGACTTTATGCTGAAAGTTAATGAATTAAGAGGTGAGCTATAAATTGCCAAAAAACAATAAAAAAATTCTATGCTTAGGCAGTATCAATATGGATTTAGTTATGTCAATGGATCACCTACCTGTTTTAGGAGAAACGGTAGTTACTGATAATTTTGAAACATACCCTGGAGGTAAAGGTGGAAACCAAGCTGTTACTGCTTCTAAACTTGGAGGAGACGTTAAATTTTTAGGTAAACTTGGAGACGATAATTATAGTGACCAGCTAATTACTGAATTGGAAAATCAGAATATAGATACAGATCATATCATTCGAAAAAAAGACTCAAACGCTGGAATTGCAATGATAAGAGTGGACAAAAATGGTGAAAATTCTATATCATTTACTCCAGGAGCAAATAAAGATCTTTCAGTTTCTGATTTAAAAGAAAATGAAGAATTATTTTCTGAATCTGAAATATTATTAATAACTATGGAAATTGGTGAAAATATTGTTTATGAAGCTGTTAGAATAGCAGCTAAAAATAATATGTTCGTAATATTAGATCCAGCTCCAGCACCAAATTCAATAGCAGATGATATTCCTGAAATGGTTGATATTGTAACCCCAAATGAGTCTGAGGCAGAGATTATTACTGGTGTGAAAATTAAGAATAAAAAAACTGCGATAAAAGCAGTTAAAAAACTAATAGATATGGGATTTAGTTCACCAATAATAACCTGGGGAGAAAATGGCTGTCTAATAAAAAATAATGATGATTTTGAAATTATAGCCCCTTTAAAAAATATAAATGTAATAGATTCTACTGCAGCAGGAGATGTTTTTTCAGGAGCATTAGCAGCTTTTATATCCAAAGGTAAATCAATAAAAGATTCCATTATACTTGCTAATAAGGCAGCGGGTTTAAGTACTACCGTTAACGGAGCTCAAACCTCAATACCTTCATTAGATAAATTAAAAAGATTTGTTGATTAATTAATATACATATCTTTAATTAGGTGGTGATTATATATTTTGAATAATATTACACTTGAACTAAAAAATATAACTAAAAGATTCGGGGGCATTACTGCGCTAAATAAAGTTAATATGTCTTTAAAAAAAGGTGATATACATGCATTGGTTGGAGAAAATGGTGCTGGAAAATCAACACTAATAAAGATATTAACTGGTGTTCATAAAAACGATGCAGGTAATATTATATTAGATGGCTCTACAATTAATCTAAAAAATCCTATTGATGCAAGAAAAAAAGGAATAGTTGCTATATATCAAGAGCTGAGTCTAATTGAAGAATTAACTGTTGGGCAAAATATATTTTTAGGACACGAACCTATAAGTAATGAAAAATTTGGCATAACAGATAGAAAAAAATTATACAAAAAATCAAGAGAATATTTGAACAGATTTGAATTAGAAATAGATCCAGAAATACCCATTAAGAAGTTAGGTATGGGACAAAAAAGAATCATAGAAATTCTAAAAGCTATAACAATAGAAGCAAAAATATTATTATTAGATGAACCAACTACTGGTATGAGTAAAGCAGAAATAGATAAATTTTTTGAAATAATAACAAGATTCAAAAATAAAGATTTAACAATGGTATATATTTCTCATCATTTAGAGCAGGTTTTTAAATTAAGTGATAAAGTGACTGTTTTAAGAAATGGCGAAAAAATAAAAACACACAAAACAAGTGAAGTAGATAAAGAAACACTGGTTCATGATATGATTGGGGAAAATTTAGAAGATGAATTTCCAGACCATCATTCCAAAGTCAAAGATGAAGTAAAGTTAGAAATTAAAAATTTAAAAACTGAAGAAATGCAGGAAAAATTATCTTTTCAATTATTTGCTGGAGAGATTCTCGGTGTTACCGGAATTATTGGTTCAGGTAAAAGTGAACTAGGAAGAGCTTTAATAGGTTATTCACCAAAACAATATGGAGAGATTAAGATTGAAAATGAACAAATACATATAAATTCTCCGGTCGACGCAAAAAAAGCTGGGATGGTTTATACCCCAGAGGATCGAAAAACACAGGGGTTATTCTTAGACTTAAAGATAGAAGAAAATTTAATTATTCCAAATATTAATAAAGTTTTATCTAATCTAAGATTTATTTCTAATAGTCTAAAAAAACAGCTTTCTTTATCGACAGCAAAAAAATTAAATGTTAAACCACTAGATACAAATATGATTGTCAAAAATTTATCTGGGGGAAATCAGCAGAAAATAGTATTTGGTAAATGGTTGATGAGCAATCCGAAAATAATGATTCTAGATGAGCCTACAAAAGGTATAGATATAGGAGCAAAAAAAGAAGTTTATAAACTTATTAATGATCTTGCTGACCAAGGTGTAGGAATCATTATCTTATCTTCTGAATTTCAGGAAATTAAAAATTTATCAGATAGAATTTTAATATTAAGAAATGGGCAGATAATAAAAGAAGTAAAATCTGAAGATATTACTGAAAAACAAATACTCTCTTCAGCATTAGGAGGTAAATAATGGATAATAGTTCATTGGAAAGAAAAATAAAATCAAATAATTTAATTGACACATATAAAAAAGAAATCGGATTAGTAGGAATAATTCTTATTTTATTTGTGATATTTTCCTTTGTAAGTGAATATTTTTTAAGTAGTTCAAATTTGTTGAATATTACAAGACAAATATCTGTAAATTTTATTGTGGCAATTGGAGCAACCTTTGTGATTTTGTCAGGTGAAATTGATTTATCAGTAGGTTCAAATGCTGCTTTATCAGGGATGGCGGCAGCTTTTATATTAACTTCAACAAATTCTATTCCATTAGCTATAATAGGTGGTATACTTACTGGAGGATTAGTTGGTTCGATTAATGGCTTAATAACGGTTTTCGGAAAAGTACAATCATTTATTGTAACTTTATCTATGTTAGGTATTGCAAGGGGGATAACTCTAGCCTGGTCTGGTGGAAAGCCAATATCTGGACTGCCTTTTGAATTTAGTATTTTTGGAGCTGGATATTGGGGGATCATTCCTATACCAACAATTATTTCTTTTATTGTTTTCATTTTTGGTTATTTATACTTAAATAAAACAAAACATGGTATTTATATTCGTTCTATCGGAGCAAATAGAGAAGCAGCAAAATATTCTGCTATTCCAGTCAGCAAATATAGAATATATACTTTTATCATCCAAGGTTTAACTTGCGGTATTGGTGGAATAATTTTAACTTCTAAATTATTATCTGCACAACCATCTGTGGCTACTGGATTGGAGTTAGATGTAATTGCCGCTGTAATACTTGGAGGGGCTTCACTTTCAGGTGGTGTGGGAACACTAATTGGAACTTTATTTGGTGCTACTATTATGGGAATAATAAGCAATGGCATGAATTTAATCGGTATATCTGCTTTTTATCAACAAATTGTTAGAGGAATTATTATAATAGTTGCTATTGCTGCTCAAAAAAGAGCTTAATTTAAAGGAGGGATAAAAAGAAGATAAATTTATTATTGACTAAAAAGATCTTTATTTTGTCTGGGAATTAAAACACAATTCTGAGGAGGAAAAAAATGAAAAGAAATTTATTTACAATTACTTTAATCGTTTTATTGTCAATAGTATTTGCAAGTGGTTTAGCTTTCGCTGATGAACACAAAGTTGGTTTTGCAGTATCTACTCTTTCTAATCCCTTTTTTGTTAGCATGAGAGATGCAGGAACAGAAAGGGCTGAAGAACTAGGTATAGATTTAGTCACTTTAGATGCACAAGATGATGTGTCAAAACAAGTATCTCAAATACAGGATTTGATCGTTAGAAAAGTAGATGTACTAATTGTAAATCCAGTTGATTCTGATGCAATTAGTTTAGCTGTACAGGAAGCTAATAGAGCAAACATTCCAGTAATTACCGTAACTAGACCTGCAAATAATGGTGAAGTAGAACAACACTTTGATGTTGATAATAAAGAATGCGGCAGTATGGTAGCTAATAAGCTGGTTGAAGATCTAGATGGTAAAGGAGATGTTGCCATATTAGAAGGACTGCCCGGTGCAGTTTCTACTGAAGATAGACAAAAAGGCTTTATGGAAGTGGTTGATAATCATGAAGATCTAGAAGTTATAACTAGTCTAACAGCAAATTACTCTAGAAGTGAAGGCTATTCAGTTACAGAAGATATTATCGAATCAAATCCAAACTTAGATGCTGTATATGCACATAATGACGAAATGGCACTAGGAGCTGTACGTGCATTGAGTGCAGCAAATAAATTAGATCAGGTAAATGTTTATGGAATAGATGCAATTGACGATGCTCTAAAAGCTGTGCAAAATAATGAAATGAGTGCTACAATTATGCAGCAGCCAAAATTACAAATGGAAACAGCGGTAGAATCTGCCAATAAATTAATAAATGGAGAAACTTTAGATGAAAAAATAGTTTATATTCCAGTTAAATTAATTGACAAAGATAATGTTGATGAAAATATCAATTAACTTTTTTAAAGCAGCCTCTTAATTTTAGAGGCTGCTATATCTCTGTCCATAAAATAGCTGCCCTTATAACTGCAACTGTAAACAAAAACAGCCTTTGTTGAACGAGATTTCCCTTCCCACTGAATATAATATAAGCTTTCTCTTCTCTTTGCTTATTATATCAACATAGAGATCTCATAGTTTCAAAGAAAATTGATAAATATAGTCAGCAGGCTCTTCTGCATCAGTACTGTGGAATATAAATTTACTTTTTTTATTGAAATGATCGGCAGCCAATTTAAGATGAGCTGCTGCAATACCTATATCTATTTGATTCATCTTCTGATAAAATATTTTCTTTAAAAAATTAGCTTTTTCCAGGTAAATATCTATTCTCTTCTTATCAACTTTAAAATACCAGGGCTGATTATTTGTTGCTGAAGGAGCTAATCTGGCTGCTTCTATAAGCTCATCATGCAGAGCTTTATCCCT
>JAGYMU010000082.1 GCA_018399995.1 Halanaerobiales bacterium
CCTCTTATGTACTTGCAATTTTTTCTGCAAAAGTTTCTAACATAAAAAGCTTTGTTGCTTTTTATAATTTTTTTTAAATACAAAATATTTAATTAAGGTATTGATAGTCCCTGAAATTATATATTGGTTTCATATTTATCTTTTGACAGTCTTTTTCTTTATTGATCATTCTTTTTTTCATCTACATCTATTTCGATTAAAATTTGCTATATATATTTATCTTACTATTTTGAAATTTATTTAGTTTGTTAAACAGATTACAGCTATTTTCAAGAAATTAATATATTCTTATAGATAATAGTTACTATTAATTAAAGGAGTGATTTAAATGGCAAAAGTTGCACGTAAAATGGTTGAAGATGCCGGTGTTGATGTAGATAAACTTCTAGACTTGTTAATAAAAAATGCTTCTGCTGAACTAACAACCTATTATTATTATACACAATTGAGATTTAATTTGATTGGGCTAAAGGGAGAAGGAATTAAAGAAATAGCTGAAGATGCTAGAATAGAAGATAGAAATCATTTTGAAGCCTTGCTTCCCAGAATCTATGAATTGGGTGGTAAATTACCTAATGATTTAAAGAAATTTCACGATATTTCAGCCTGTCCTCCTGCAAAACTTCCTGAGAACCCGAATGATGCAGAAGAAATTTTAAAGGTTCTAGTTGAAGCTGAAAGGTGTGCAGTCCGAGGTTATTCTGCGATTTGTGACATGACAGCTGGTAAAGACCATCGTACTTACGATCTTGCTTTATCAATATTACATGAAGAAATTCAACATGAATCCTGGTTCTCTGAATTTCTGGGAGAAGGTCCTTCCGGTCATTTTTCTCGAGAAGGCAAAAACTCACCCTTTGTTTCCAAATTTTTAGAATAAATTAATAAAGACAAAACTTAATAGTTGCTTTATTTTTTAAATCCCTATCCACTTTAATAAGTAGATGGGGGTTTTTTTATATCTATATTATCTTTTATATAAACTAGATTTAAAATTTAGTTGTTCACTCTGTCTCTCCTTATATTTATTAAATGGGTATTTAAACCAACAAATAAAAATTGAAAGCAATTTTATTATTCAAATTTAAAAACAATTATGATTAGCTTTAAGTTGTTTAAATTGTTTTAACATAATTGTTAAATCATTTTCATATATTTGAAAATATGGTTGATAAGTAATATAATGATAGTATAATAAAAATCCTGGGAGGAAAATGATGCAACCAAAAATTATTGAAAAAGATCGCTTTACAGTTATTGGAATGGATTGTTTAACCACCACTGAAGATAATGAAAATCATCAAGTAATTATTGAACTTTGGAATCAGTTCAAACCAAGAGTAGGGGAGGTAAAACATAAAAAGAACCCAACCAAAATGGTCGGGATTTATAAACAAAGAAAAAATTATCCAAATAGATTTTCCTATATAGCCAGTTCAGAGGTTAACAACTTATCAGAAATTCCTAAGGGCATGATACCCAAAATTATTAATCCATCTAAATATGCTATTTTCAAACACCAGGGTCAAATTTATAATATAGATCAAACCTATGACTCTATTTATAATGAATGGTTACCAGAATCTGATTATGAAGAAAATAAAATTGGCGATAATTTAGAAGTTTTCGATATTGATTTTAATGAGAATAATAATCTTGAAGTTGAAATATATATAGCTGTTAAAAATCAAGACTAATAGATACAGGGCAGTGATCTGATCCCATAACTTCATTATGGATAGCTGCCTTTTTGACATTACTTATCAATTCTTCACTAACAAAATTGTAATCGATTCTCCAGCCGGCATTCCTTTCTCTAGCCCTCGTTCGATAACTCCACCAGCTATATTTTTCTTTATCAGGATAAAAATATCTAAAGCTGTCTACAAAACCATGTCTTATAAATTTATCAATCCATTTTCTTTCTACAGGTAAAAATCCCGAGACATTCTCGTTCTGGCTGGGATTAATCAAATCTATTTCTTGGTGAGCGGTATTATAATCTCCGCTTATTATCAAACTATGTCCTTTTTCTCTTAATCTTAACGCATATTCTAACAATTCATCATAAAAATCTAATTTGAAATTTAATCTTTCTTTGCTACGCTTCCCATTGGGAAAATAAATTCCCATAAAAACAAAATCATCATAAAAGGCCCTGATAACTCGACCTTCTTTATCAAACCTCTCGATCCCCAGACCGTTTTCTACCTTATTAGGCTTTATTTTTGTATACAATGATACACCACTATACCCTTTTCTCTTTCCATAATTGAAATAAGAATAATAGGGTTCAATATTTTTAAGTTTATCACTTAACTGGTCTTTTTGAACTCTGATTTCCTGTAGTGCTAAAATATCAGGACTTTCCTTTTTAATCCAATCTAAAAACCCTTTTCTTTTTACAGCTCTTATACCATTTACATTCCAGGAAAAGAGATCCATTAATTCGCCTCCTCTTCTTCCGCTATCTTAGATAAAACACCATTAATAAAACTGGATGATTTTGCTGACCCGTATTCTTTAGCCAATTCTACTGCTTCATTGATAGCAATGCCGGTAGGTAATTCTTTAAATATTTCAAAAATAGCAATCCTTAATATATTTCTATCTACAATCGGCATTCTATATAAATGCCAGCTCACTGCATTTTTTTCTATATTTTTATCAATTTTTTCTAGATTTTCAATTACACCCAATACCAGAGTTTCAAAATAATAATTACAGTTTTTATCTTTGAGATTTTTTTCATTTTTTTTTCTCTCTAATGCTTTTCCTGCTGCGTCTTTTTTTAAAGACCTCTGTAGATCAAGACCATATAAAATCTGCATGGCCATACTCCTCTGTTTATGCCTTGATATATTCATCATATACTACCTTTCTTGACAACTATCTATTAATTTTTTTGAAAATATTTTCCAAACCTTTGCCACCATCCCAAAGATATCCTAAATATAATCCAATTAAAGCAAAAATTAAAATGATGATAGTTTTTAAGATACCGATAAAAAGAACTAAAAGACCAAGGATAAGTCCTATTAATAAACCAATGAATTTCCCCTTATTTTTATTAATCCAACTGGATAAACTCTGGCTGTTGTCTTTCATTACATATCACTCCTTCAATTTTTCTTCTGAAATTACCAAAACATTTTTGATAAGAAAACCACAATTTTCAAAAGAGGATATAATTTTCTTTTTTATAATACTTATTTTATTATCACTAATATTATCTAAGTTGTGAGATGATATAATAAATAATTTAAATTGATTATCTTTTTGTTTTATAAATTCAATATCAGAATCCTGCAGAGCTTTATAATCTTTAAGAACAAAAAACAATAAGGAATGCAAAATATCATACCTCACAGTAACTGTCCCATGCTCACTACTGTTGAGTATAATAGATTTATGTTTATTGATATGCTTTTTGATAAATCTTTTTAAAATATTTGACATACTATCACCATTCACACTTAAAAAAGATGAGGTCAAAATTGACCTCATTCCTCTTCGTTTTCTGATTCCTCTTCTTCAACTTCTTGTTCAGGTTCAGGTAGGTGAACCCCCTGAACATGCACATTTACTTCTATAACATCGAGACCGGTCATCCCTTCGATTGCCTGTTTTACATTACTTTGAATATTCCAGGAAACATCAGGTATAGAATGTCCATAATCGATAATTACATAAAGATCAACTACACAATCATTGTCTCCTACCTCAACCTTGACCCCTTTAGTAAGGTTTTTCCTGCCCAACATCTCAGCAATGCCACCAGCTATACCTCCACTCATACCTGCAACACCTTCTACTTCAGTTGCAGCCAGTCCAGTTACTATAGAAACAACTTCATCAGCAATTTTAATATTACCTAATTCTTCTTTACCTTCCATGGTATTACCTCCCAATTTTTAACTCTTGACTTCTGCTAAAATTTGATCTTGATCATCAAATTGACCAACTATAATTAAGCCAACTGCCTTTCCTTCTGAATTTCTAACGACCCTTTTGTATTTTTTATCTCCTTCTTCAATCTCATGTGTAAATTCATGGTTTGGATCCAGATTTCCAGCTGAAACCACATTAATACCAGCAACTTTAAGGGTATGTGAAGAAACTATACCGGGAAACTCATATTTTTGACCAGACATGTTTCTCCCGGCCACTTGGCCCATCTTCATCGACGGCAGCCAAATTCCATAAAAATTACCATTATACTCTGCAATATCACCAGCTGCATACACATCTTCAATGTTTGTTCTCATATACGAATCTACATCAACCGCTCTTTTAATTGCAAGCTTTGTGTCTTTAAATAATTTAATATTAGACCTAACTCCAGTTGACAAAAGGACTAAATCAACCTGTAATCTTTTATCACCACTTAATAAAATTTCTTTTACATATTGATCACCAAGAAATTCTTTCGTACTTGCTTCTAAAACAAAATTTATACCTTTTTCATTTCTTAATCTATCTATTAATAACTCTCCACCCTTTTTATCTAACTGCCTATTTAAACACCACCCAGATCTTTCAACAACAGTTACCTTCAAATCTGTTTTTTTCAAATTTACAGCTGCTTCTATACCCAAAAGACCGCCCCCAACTACTGCGGCTTTTTTTGATTTAACAGCTTTTTTATATATTTTTTTGGCATCTGAAAGATTTCTCAGAGTAAAAATATTTTCTTTTTCATTACCTGTTATAGGGGGTTTAAAAGCGTGTGCCCCATTAGCTAAAAGTAATCTGTCATATTCGTAGGTGTTTTTTTCTGATGAAACTTCCTTATTATCAAAATCAATATTTATAATCTCTTCTGATAAATTTAAATTGATATTATTATCTGTAAACCATTTTTTGTCATTAATAATTAAATCCTTATCATCTACCTCACCTGATAAGTATTCAATTAAACGAGGCCTATAATAAAAAGGATAATTTTCATCAGTAATTATTCTTATATTGTCATTATCATGACTGTTCTTTAATATTTCTTTTACCGCCGCTACTCCAGCTGCACCGGCTCCAATCACAACATAATTCATGTTTTTAGACCCCCTAATAAATTAATTGCTTTCTATCCTTTCAATATATTCATCACTTCTGGTATCTATTTTAAGAATATCTCCTTCATTGATAAACAGAGGTACTTTGACCTTAAGGCCTGTTTCCATGACAGCAGTTTTGGTACCTCCTGATACAGTATCACCTTTTATGCCGGGTGGTGTATCTTCAACCTTTAACTCTACAAAAGTTGGTAAATCAATATCAAGGGGTTGTCCCTCATAAATTAATATATATATACTCATATTTTCCTTTATATAATTAATTTTATCACCTATTTGCTCATCTGAGATAGTGATTTGACTATAGTTCTCTTTATCCATGAAAACATAGCCACTGTCATCCCAATATAAATACTGCATTTCTCTTTTATCCACATGAGCACGTTCGATCTTTTCATTTGCTCTAAAGGTTTTGTTGATCACATATCCTTCTTCCATATTCTTTAATTTAGTTCTTACAAAAGCACTACCCCTGCCACTCTTAGAGTGCTGGAAATCAATAACTTGATAGACCTGTCCATCTAATTCTATTGTTAATCCTGTATGAAAATCATTGGTAGATATCATCATTTTCCCCCTGTAGTGTAATTTGAAAGATAAAATAAATTTAATTATTATTCATCCTGACTAATTAATTATATCATTCTAATTACATTATTCCAAATTATACAGAAAGTTCAATTAAATCTTTTGGAGAAGAATTTAATACCTCACAACCATCTTTATTGATTAAGAGGTCATCTTCAATTCTAACCCCACCCCAGCCTTCAATATATATACCCGGTTCATCTGTAACAACACAATCCTCTTTTATTATATCCTCTGATTTATAAGAAGCTGTTGGACCTTCATGAACCTCTATTCCTATACCGTGGCCCAGTCCATGTCCAAAATTATCTCCATAACCGGCTTCTTTAATGATATCACGAGCTATTTTATCAACTTCTACCCCGCTCATCCCCGCTTTAATTTGATCTATTACAGCTAACTGTGCTTTTAATACTATATTATAGATTTCTCTTTGTTTTGAACTGGCCTTACCAACTACAAAGGTACGCGTCATATCTGAACAATAACCCTTATAATAGGTGCCAAAATCTATAGTTACAAGATCATTTTCTTTTATTGTTTTATCAGAAGCTACACCATGTGGCATTGAGGATCTTTCTCCAGATGCCACAATAAAGTCAAAGGCTATTTTATCTCCACCCAATTTTTTTTGGTAGTACTCTAATTCTAAGGCAACTTCTTTTTCTGTTAATCCGGGTTTGATGAACTCTAAAATATGTTTAAATCCTTTATCACTAATTTCAATTGCTTTTTTAATTAATTTTATTTCATTTTCTTCTTTATACATCCTTATATTTTTGATTAAATCCTCTGTAGATATAAGTTCAATATCATTAAATTTATTTTGATATTCATTATAATGATAATAGTTAACACTTTTTGCTTCAAAACCTAATTTTTTAACACCATCATCCTTTAAAATTTCATTGATATTCTCTAAAATATCTCTATTAAATTCCTTTATTTGATAACCATTAGTTTGTTTATGAGCTTGCTCAATATACCTAAAATCAGTGATAAAATATTGTTCTTTTGGAGTAAATAGTACACGTCCAGAACTACCTGTGAAATTCGTTAAGTAAAATCTATTAACATTTGAGTCGATTAATAGGGAATCATACTCTGAATCTGTGATAATCTCTCTTATTTTTTTAATTCTATTTTCCACGCTTTATCTCTCCTTTTTAAATACTTTGATTAAATAATATAGGGCAGCTTTGTAGCCAAAATCACCCAAACCACTGATCTGACCGTTTACAATCCCACTAATTAAAGATTTTTGTCTAAAACTTTCTCTTTTATAGATATTAGAAATATGTACTTCTATTATCGGTATGTTTAATATCTCTAAAACATCCCTTAAAACAACTGAACTATGAGTTAACCCAGCCGGATTAATAATTAATCCATCCCATTTTTCGTAGTTATTTTGGGTATAATCAATGATTTCTCCTTCATGGTTACTCTGAAAAAAGTTCATAGATATTTCATTTTTTTCTGCTATAACCTTAAGCTCATTATTAATATCTGATAAAGACTTTTGACCATAAACTGTTTGATCTCGTACTCCTAACATATTTATATTAGGTCCATTGATAATAGCTATCTCATTCATCAAACCACTCCCTACTTTTTATATCCCTGTTGTGGACCCTGCTTTATTTTTGAATCATATAATTCATTTGACAGAGCTTCAATTAATACCCAATTAATGATTTT
>JAGYMU010000083.1 GCA_018399995.1 Halanaerobiales bacterium
ACTATAATAAATACTTACATGACCAATTTTTTAATGCTAATTTTTTGTTAAAGTGTTAACGGTACTCAAAATAGTACAAATATTATGATTACCGAAACCCTAATGCACTCAGTGTTATAAAACTTGTTATGCAGACAATAACTGTTCCAATAATTCCAATTACAAGAGGCTTAAATCCTAATTTCTTAATATGAATAAAGTCTGTCCCAAAACCTATTCCTACCATTCCCATTAGAATAAGGAATTTACCAACTTTTCCAAAAAATGCTATTCCATCAGGAGTAAAGAAACCACTTGCAGCAAAGAAAGCCATACCCAAATAGCCAAACAGAAACCAGGGGAAAGCCTTTAATATAGCTTTTTTCTCTAAATGTTGCTGTGTGGCTTCTTTTGCTCTAAAACTGATAGAAACCAATATTGCTACCACAATCATAAACATATTTCTGGTAAACTTTACCATAGTTGCTATCTGACCCGATTGTTCGCCAAAGATATAGCCGGTACCGATAGTCTGGGGAGTATTATGCACTGACGTACCTGCCCAGATGCCAAAGACAGTTTCATTCATTCCTAATAAGGTACCAAGAAAAGGCATAGTAATCATTAAAATAAAAGCAGATACAACAATCACACTAACTGCATAACAGGTCTCCTCTTCTTTAGCCTTTATCATGGGAGAAGTAATCGCAATAGCACTTCCTCCACAAACAGTTGTACCCACAGCAAGAAGGGCGCTAAGCTTATCAGGTATGCCCACTCTCCTCGCTAGTAGATAAATAGCAAAATACCCTACTATCATTGTAACTAATATTACTACTAGGCTTAAGGGGAGTTCTTTAACAGTTGCTATAGAAAAGCCCGAACCAAGCAAAATAATTCCCCATAACAAGGGAGTCTCAAATTTCTTCAGAAAAGGCTCCCATGCTTTTGGAGTTAAGCCAAAATTTCTGGCAGCAGCACCTATGATAATACCAATCATCATTGGCTCTATAGGGTTTGTGCCTCCTATACTAATAAGACTAGAAAGCCATCTAGAAATTATTGCTATTACTGCCATTATAAACCAGCCGATTAATACCATTTTTTACTCCAGTCTTTTTATATAGAATAAATTATATTTTTTTATTACTACCAATCCTATAATTAGAGTACTACTTATTGCCCACTATTCTTCTTTTGAGCTTAGAATAATCAAATCTTAGTATAGCCGGGCTTAAAAGCAATAAAATTGATAATACAATAATTACACCACTGATTGGACGTGTAAAAAAAACTAATATATTCCCATCTGATAAAACTAAAGCTCTTCGTAAATTACTTTCAACGATTGGACCAAGAACAAAGCCTAAAACTAATGGAGCAGCTGACATATCTATTTTTTTCATAATATATCCAATAAATCCAAAAACAATAAGAATTATTATATCAAAAGTACTGTTATTAACAGCATAGGAACCTATAAAGCAAAAAGCTACAACAATGGGAAATAATATATGCTGTGGAACACGCAATGCCAACACAAAGAACCGCGAACCTAACAATCCAAAAATGAGAAAAAGAAAGTTGCCCAGAAGCAAAAGAATGAAAAAGCTTGAAACAACGTCAGGTTTATCAATAAACAGGGCAGGCCCTGGGCGAAGTCCATGCAACAAAAGTGCACCAAGTAAAACTGCGGTCACTGCATCACCAGGTATTCCTAATGTGATTAGAGGTACTATTGCTGCACCTGTTCCTGCATTGTTAGCCGTTTCTGCTGCTACCAGTCCTTCTGGTGCACCAGTCCCCATTATATCCCTTTTACGGCCAATTCTTTTCTCCATCCCATAGGATACTACTGAAGCTATGGTTGGACCTGATGCTGGAATAATACCAATAAAAATACCGATGATAACTGACCGTATTGCAGTTGAAACTTGGGTTAACAAGAACGATAATTTGGGTATAAGTCCAGTAATTTTCTGACTAGAATATTTTCCTCTACTAAGTCCCTTATCAATTGAACTCAAAATTTCTCCAATACCGAATAATCCGATCATAACAGGAATAAATGATAATCCACTCATTAATTCAGGTTTTCCAAAAATATAGCGCGGAAAAGATGAGATTGAATCAGTTCCTATTGATGAAAGCCATAACCCAAATGCTGCTGCTATCAATCCCTTAAGTATATCGGGACTTATATAAGAAATTACGGCTAGACCCAAAATTGCTACTGCAAAATATTCATAGGTACCTAATTCTAAAGCCCATCTAGCTAATATTGGAGAAAAAAATGCTAGAAAAAGTGCGCTTATAAAACCTCCAAAAAAAGAAAAAATACAACATATACCTATCGCTTTACCAGCTTCACCTCTCTTACACATTGGGTAACCATCAAGAGTTGTCATAATTGCAGCACCTGTACCAGGCATATTTAATAATATAGCACCTAACGAGCCACCATAACATGCAGCTACATAAGTAGTTAACAAAAGGGAAAAAGCTTGCTGTGGATTCATAGAATAAGTTAGAGGTATTAATATTGCCATAGCCATCGTTCCTGATAATCCAGGTATTGCTCCAATTAGAATTCCCAATAAACTGCCTAATACAGCTAATATTAGAACAGAAGCGTTCATAACTAAAGGCAAACCAAGTGTTAAAGAATCAGATAATTCTAACATTTTTCTTTTGGATTCCTTTCATTATTAATATTTTAAAACCTTCTGATTGTCTATGGTAAAGGAACTTTAAAAACCGTAATAAAGATTAAATACAATCCGCTTGTTGCAAGAATAGAAATGAAAATAGCAGATAACCATTTTACCTTAAGAATTATCATTGAAAATACTAAAAATAAAAATGTAGAAATTATAAATCCAGCATATTTAAATAAAATAGCGTATACTATCAATAAGCCAGAAATTGCAATTGTGACCCAATAATATCTGTGGTTTACTTTTCTTTCCTTGTGAATATCTTTTATAAAAAAAAGATTAAATATTAGATAGATAATCCCTAATACAGTAAGAGCAATCAACAATAAATAGGGGAAAAAGGCAGGCCCTAAGCCTGCCTTTAAATCTTGCAAAGGTATGTTTCTTGATAGTAACCATAAGAATCCAGCTATTAATATAGTACAAAATCCTGTAATTACTTCGCGTATTCTCATTTATACTCTTCGCGTATTTTCCCTGCATTTTTCATTAAGGATTTGAATAGAGTATCTTGGCTCCGATAAAAATCCATACCATCTTCTGGACCAAGATAAAGGGCCCCAAATCCTTGAGTATCAACAAAATTCTGATAATCTTCAGAATAAAAAGCCTCTCTAACTGCATCCACTAAAATATTAGACACTTCTTCGGGAATGCCGGCAGGGCCTACAATCGAACGCCAAGTGTTCCAAACAAAGTCAACACCTTGTTCCATAAATGTGGGAACATCTGGATAAGCAGCTAATCGGTTTTCTGCAGAAATACCCAGCATTTTAACAAGGTCTGAACGCACCAGTGAATCTGCTTCGGGAGCCCCTGCACCACAAGCAGTTAGCTCACCCCCTGCTACGGCTTTAAGAGCCAGAGATGTCCCTTCATATGGTACAATATTTAATTGAATATCAACCATGTCCATCAAAGCTTCCCATGCCCAATAATATACACTACCTGGTGAACCTGCACCAACTTTAATATTGGGATTTTCTTTTACATAATCAATAAACTCTGGCAATGTATCATATGGGGCATCTGCTTGTACAGCTATTCCCCAAGCATCTGCATTAAAAACTCCAATCAATGTAACTTCTTCAAGGGGATCAATCCAGGAGACTTCATCCGCTAAATATTTTTGAAGAAATTGATTACCAAGTAAAACACCAAGAGTATACCCATCAGGCTTTTCAACTACAAGCTCTTTCATAGAAACCAAACCACCGCCACCTGGTCTGTTTACAACAAGAACCGGTTCACCTAAAAATATTTCCATATTTTGTGCTAGTTTTCTTGTGAGCACATCGGTACCTCCACCGGCGGAAAATCCACACAAGATGGTTATTTCTTTGGTTGGAAAATTTCCCTGTGCTTTCAATTCTTGAGCATTAACGAATAAAAATGTAAATAACAAAAAACTCATTAAAATTAACAAAAATATTTTTCTCATTTTACAGTCCTCCAATCACTTTTTTAAAAATTTATTAAATAAAGAAATTTTTACTAATATGTTGTACTCCCCCCTTTTTTTTTTGTTAAATAATAACTTATCATTACTGTCCTTAAGACAAGCTTTGTTCAAGCTCAATAGCCTCTAATATAGGATTTTTAATTCTATCTTCGTCCTCTTTCGAAAAAGGCAAATGAGGACCTTTAGGAAGCCCAATATCAATTCCTCTTAATTTTAATGCAGCATGATAAAATGGTACTGGAATACCTTCTCCAGTAACTTTTCTTAAAATATTTGCCTTTCTCTGAAGGTCTAAGGCTTCTTTAAATTGTTTATTTATTACATACTCATAAATTTTATTAACTATCTTTGGAAAAAGATTTGACAGACCTGACACACACCCATCTCCACCTCCCATAAGGGCTGGTAGTACTATTGTTTGAGAGCCAGCCAAAAAAGTAAAATCTGGATTGTTGACAGCGGCAACACTATCATAGAAAAATGTTATATTAGCGCTACTGTCCTTTAATCCTTTTAGTCCTATATCCGAAAGTTTTTTTACTTGATCAGGGGTAAATGATAAAAAATTTGTATACTTTGGATTGTGGTATAGAAAAACAGGGATACCTACAGAATCAATTATTCTCTTAAAATGTTCAGCAATAGTCGTAAAATTATGTAAATAATAATAAGGAGTTAAACATGCAATCGCTGAAACTTTTAGATTTTCAGCATGCTTCGCTAGCTCAATAGTTGTTTGAGTATCTGCTGCTCCTACATGTAAAACAACGGGTATTTTATTATCTACTTCCTCAATTACGATCTCGGCAACCTGTTTCCTTTGTGCTACAGTCATTAATGGACCTGAACCATATGAACCACAAGGGTATATTCCATGTACTTGCGGAATTAAGAATTGCAAAAAATTCCTTAACTTTTTTGCATCGACATTCTCATCTTTTGTAAATGGAGTAATTAAAGCTGGCAAAATTCCTTTTATTTTTTTGTTTTTCATAGATAATTTCCTTTCTTTAAAAATAAGTTCTTAATTATTCTCTATTTTTGAGTTCCTTACTATCTTTTAACAATCTTCTCACCTTTTTTGATTTTCATTATCTCATCCCAAGTTGGAAGTGATTCAATATTGCCAGGCAACTGAATAGATAAACTTGCCACTATATTAGCTAAATCAATTGCCTCTTTGAGTTCCATATCTTTTAAAATACCAGAAATAAATCCTGCTGCAAACGCATCCCCTGCCCCCATAAGGTCTACCGGATTTTCAATGGCATAACCCGAAATTATTTCATCCCCGGATGGCAAAGATAACATTGCTCCCTCTTTCCCTAACTTTAAGATAATTTTCTCACACCCTAGGTCATGAAGATATTTAGTGAAATCTTTCTCCTGCCATTTTTCCCCATAAATCAATCGCAGATCTTCTAGCCCCGGTAAAATGTAGTCAGAAGAAATCATCAATTCTTCCATTACAGGTTTTGCTTCTTCATCGCTCCATAATTTTGTTCTCATATTAAGGTCAAATACTACCAATACTTTATGTCTTTTAGCAATATCGACTGCGGATCTAATCATTTTCCTGCATGACTTTGATAAGGCAGGCGCAATTCCGGTAATATGTAAAATCTTAGCAGATGAAATATAGCTTTCGTCTAAAGATTCCGAACCCATCTGGCTGAAGGCAGAACCGGTTCGATAATAAAAATTTCGTGCCTCACCGTGGGGCAATCTTTCTCTGAAGAATATTCCAGTTTGTCTATCTGGAATCATGTGCACATTCGAAACATCTACTCCTTCTCCACGAATGAGTGATAAGATATAAAAACCAAACTCGTCTTCTCCTAACTGGCTAATCCATCCGGAACTATGTCCTAATCTTTTTACTCCAACAGCAACCGTACCCTCAGCACCACCGGGTCTCACTTCAAACTCTTTATTGTATCTCATACGCCCAATTTTCTTAGACACTAATACTGCAGGAACTTCACCAATCGTTATGAATTCTGGCATTTTTTATCCTTCATTATCCTGAATTATTATTTGTCCTTAGACGAACAACATCATACCGATACTTGGCAATACTATACCGTATTGGCAATTCATTATCATCAAAAGTCAAACCTTCGGTTACCAAAATAGGTGAACCTTTTTTGATTTCTAATAATTTACTTTCTTCGCTTGTAGATGCATATGCATAGATGGTTTCTTCAGCATGACTTAGATGAATCCCTAAAATATTTTTTAAAGTAGATGTTAGACTAAAATTTTCAAGATCTACATTCATTACGTCTTTACATCTATCAAAGGGTAAAGAGGCACAATGGATTACAAACGGGATTTCATTAATATATCGGATACGATTGATTACGATTATTTTATTGTCCTGACCTAACTCCAATATTTTTTGTACATTACTCGAACTTGTCTTCACTTCTACTTTATCGACTTTGGTTTTTATGGTATAGCCAATTTCTTTCATCTTTTCTGAAAATCCTACTAATAAACTTGTATTCTTTGTAGCAACAGGGAAGGCAACAAAAGTTCCTTTTCCTGCCCTTCTCATTAGTATATTTTTTGCCACTAAACGATCAAATACATTTCTTACAGTAGAACGACTAATTTTGTATTTACTTGCTATACCAATTTCAGAACCAACGCGAAGTCCTGGTTTAAGAACTCCATTTTTTATGTCTTTTATAATCATTTCTTCAATTTGCACATGAATTGGTTCGCTGGTATATTTAGAAATTTTCACAATGGCTGCTCCAATTAAATATGAACATGTATATACATGTTCATATCTTATAATATTTTTTTATAAATGTCAAATAAGGGGTAATTGGTTATTTAAACATTTTTGAGATACTTTAAAAAGTCAAAAATAACAGATCTGTTAATTTTTATACTTTTCCACAAAATTCCCTAACATTGTGGATAAATGCAGGGATATACAGGATAATATAGATATAATAGGGAGTATTGCTAATAAATGCCTATATATGGGATATTTTTGGAGAACCAGAAAAATTATGCTTAAATATAGCGGTTTTAAGCGCTTATTTTATACCAAGATGACCTATAACCCTTGTAAATAAAAAAATCCCCATATCGGCAATATTTTAAAGCCACCCAGAAATAGCCTGAAACCCTTATATATCAAGGCTTTCGGCCATTACTGGCAAT
>JAGYMU010000084.1 GCA_018399995.1 Halanaerobiales bacterium
AGTTCCGCAGGATGTTTATGAACAGTTAAAAATGAGTATTGAGGCTGTATTTTCTTCTTGGGATTTACCAGTAGCACAAGAATATAAGAAAGATAATAGTATTTTAGATGATGCAGGTATGTCGATATTGATTCAAAGAATGGTCTTTGGTAATTTAAACCAAAAGTCAGGGGCAGGAGTTGCATTTTTTGGTAAGGTTCTAAAACATGCAAAGATAAAAGCTTGGATGGAAGCTTATTATCGTATTGGTGTACAGGGAGATGATATTATGACACCTCAAAGTTACCAAACATTTTTATTTAGACTTTCTTCTCCTTTTAATCCTCTCTTAAGTGAAATTTATTCTAAGTTAGCAGAAATCTCTTCAGATTTGAGGGACCATTATGATAAACCTCAGGAAATAGAATATGTATTTGAAAATGGAAGACTTTATGTTTTACAAGTAAGTATAGCACAATCTTTGTTAAATGATGAAGAATTCTTAATTCAAAGAAGTTTTAGCGATCCAACTGGGGCTATTACGATTTTACAAGGTCAAAGCAGAAGAATTTCAGAGAGGAATTGGCAAGTATATAAAGCTGTTGAGTTCACTACATCTTCTACATCTTCTATTATATCAAGGGGTGAAAGTTTAAGTAGCGGCGTGGTAAAAGGAACATTATGTTTAAGTTTAGATGAAGTAGAAAGAGTATATGCACAAGGTGGGATACCAATTTTACTTTATACAAGAAGAGACGATAAAGTTGTAAAAGCAATGTGCGAAGGAAAAATTGCAGGGCTAATAGCGACTTTTGGTAATATAGTTATGCACGAGACAGTAATTGCCGATATATATGTAATTCCGGGAGTGCTTATTAAGACTTCAGAGGCAGGAACTTTAAGAAGCGGGGAAGAGATTATAGTTTATGGAGGTAGACTTGAGGGGTATGTAATTAAGCCGACTACTGAAACTGAACTATCTGGTGTATATCAATCAAGTTCAGAAATACTTAATTTAGATTTTGACAGTTTTTCTGAAGAAGTTAGACAAGAATATCGAGATTATTCATTAAAAGAGATAGTTTTAGAACATATGCGATTAGTGAGTGATTTATGGGAGAAGATTAGATATTATTCAGAAACTTTTTATTCACACGAGATTCGAGGCTCACAGCTTATAGAAGAGATTCTTTTATTAAATTTAAAAACTCATTTTCTGCATCAGTTAATATTTAAGGAACAGGAAAGACATGGTATAAGTGACGATGAATTAAAAGAAATGTTTATTGAAACTATTAGAGATAAAAGTAGTCCAAGTTCAGTTTATATAAAATATAGTATAGCAGATGAGGCTTATGAATTGGCAGATGAAGCAGGGTTAAGATTGATTGCAGTAGATCGGATAACGGATACAGACACTGCCTCTATTACTCCATCTATAGAGAATTCTTTAGCAGGTAGATATTTTGTATCCAAGACATCGTATGATCTTGTCACTCTCAGTAGTCAACTGGCAGAAGAACGTGTTAGAGAATTTTTGGAATTTGCGAAACAGAAATTAAGACAAAGAGGTCAAGAAAATTACTTAAGGATAAATAAATTGACTCAGGCAGAATGGAGTTCACATTCATCCGGTATATGGTGTTATTGGACACTATATGGTATAGATTTCCCTAAGGAAAAACTTGATGAAGTTCTAGAATTATTAGAAGAATGGGAAAAGAAAAGTAATTAATAAAAAGGTTTTATATGAGTAAATATGTGTTAATATTTATATTAGTTTTTATATTTTTTTTAAATATAAGATTTAATAATTTTTTTATGTCGGATTCTTTATTTTTAGAAAGTTGTATTAATGAAAGGGTTTTTATGAGACAGATTAATGAATTTGTTTTTCGTTTAGTTCGGCAGGATAAAGTTATTGATTTATATGCACTTTTACCTTCCAAGGATAGTTTTTCTTCTATAAGTGAATGGAAAGAGGTATTTAATGAGGTATCCGATAAATATCCTGAAATGGTTGAGGAAATATTTGTTTTTTTGGGCCGGGGGGATAATGAAAATTTAGGTTTTAAATTAAAAATTCCGAAGAAAACGTTTTTAAAAAACGAAATTCAATACAAATTGATAGCAGATTATGTGTCGAATGTTATGCTTTTTAACTGCTTTTGGTGGGGAGCTCAGAAGATTTTGATATCTTCTAACGAGGAATTGTTTGAATTGGTTAGTAATAATTTTAGCAGATACCCATATAATAGTGTATTAAATTTTTTAAGTGAAGTTTATCGGTTTGAGTTAGATAATAGTAAATTAGATTTGAAACTTGTTTCAGAATCGGAAATGGCAAATGTAGAAGTTCCGTTTTTGAGTTTAGATACATTGGTATTTTCTATGGGTACCGGATTAGCAAACGGTTGTATGTTTAAATCTGAAGAGGAATTCGATGTTTCTGTCGGCAATACAATTGGGATAGATATTGGTGGTAGTGATGTTAAAATTGTTTATAAAAAGGGGGCAGAAGTTGTTTTTAAAAAGGAATACAATTGGAGTCCTATGTCTATTACGGATAATTCAAAATTTCAGCATAGAGATGTAATTTCTATTTTGGTTGATTTTGCCAGGTTAAAGGTTTCATTAGATGAGATGGAGATAGTGAATCAAGATATTGAAAATTTAAAAGAAAAGATTTTTGAAATTGAAAACGATCCAAATACAGAAATAGAATTTATACTAAAGGTTATAGAAAAAGCTAAAAAGCTTGAGATAAAATTAGCCGAAGTCGATGCCTTAGGTTTGTCTTATGCAAGTATAGTTTCAGATGAAATGGTTTTAACACGCAGAGATAAACTTGATAGTGGACTTTCAGAAAAGATTTTTGATGAAAAGATAGCGAATTTAAAAGATTATTTATCTAAAAAATTTAAGGTTGGAGTTAGTTTAATAAATGACGGAGATGCAGGTGCACTTTATATTAGTAACGGACAGGGAGAACCTTCAAATTTTTTAGATGAATTAGGGAAAGTGCGTATTAATATGAATCCGGATTCTCCTAAACATTCTCAGCTTGGTATTTCTGGAGTATTACAGCAATATTTGTCTCAAAGCGGTGTGTATTATTTTGCTTCCGGTTTAGGAATGAAGAATTTAATTGAAATTGCAGAAGATTTGCCTAAAGAGCAAAGAGAAACACTATTAGCGAGAAATCTTGAAATTGTACAGAATGAATTAAGAAAAGGCAATATTAAAGCAATGAAGGTTTTTGAAAGGTTAGGGATGATTTTAGGCGAAACTATTAAATATATGTATAGTTTTATACCTATAAAGAACATAGCTGTTTTGGGCAGAGTAACTAAATTTGGAGCTGGAGATGTAATTGTTAAAACGGCTCAAGAAATATTAGAAAATAAATATGATATTTCAAAAGAACAAGTTACAATATATGTTCCTGCAGGAGGAGAAGAAGTTAAAAGGTTTGGGCAAGCTATTGGTGCAGCATATTTGGCAGGGAGATTAATTGAGGAATGAGTATGAATTTTTTTATTGATATTTCCAAATTAATTTATTATTAAAGACAGAAGGAGGTTTGTTTGAAAAGGAAATTATTTAAATTAATATTTTCAAATGTAATTGTATTTTCTTTTATTATAGCAATAAATTTTTTTCTTGTTGGAAATGTTTTTTATTTATCGCAGGCGAATTCAACATTTCGATTGGTGCGAAACCAAACAAGTAACCTTTTAGCTCTTGATTCTGTTTATCGCAATCAGTTTGATTATAGAAAATACATGAATGGTTTTTATAAAAATGTCATTGCTGATATTGCAGCTGTTAGAAGGGATGTAGATAAAGATGAATTAAAGAAACAGTTTGGAGACTATTTTAAAAACGTATTAAAAATTAAGGCAGAAAATAATCATTCTCCTTCAGAGATTGAAGGTAAATTATTCGAAGCAATCAGAACGAAGGATAAAAGGTTAAATAACCTTTTAGGAAGTTTAGATATAACTGGTTTATGGAATGAACTTATTGACGCATGGAATAAAAAAGCAGAAGATTTAATAGCCTCTTCTGGTGGAAAGTTAGCTTCGTATAGTTGGTTTAATGGGAATGTTTTAAACTGGGTTATAACAGGGGCTAATAATCGACAGGTAGCAGATGATTATAAAAGAGAAGATTATAATGCTTTATTGGAGTCTATAAAAGGTTTAAAGAAAGGAGATTCTTTAGTATTAATTCCTGGGTCTGTAAGGGAGCTGATAATTGATTTAAAAGCGTTCGGGAAGTTATTGCCGGAAGGTGTCGAAATTAAATTTGTTTTAAGAGAAGACAGATTGCGTGATTACCCAACTGTTGATGATTTTAATAAGATGAAAAATAAACTAAGGATAGGTGGAAATGTAGAAGCAGTTACGGTAGATACTAAAATTCCCGGGATAAATCTTGATGAATTAGATAGAGAGACAACGCAGGTTTTATTAAATTCAGATTTACTTTTAATTCAGGGAGGAAGAAATTTAATTTCTACTAATCGTATTAATAAAGAACATTTTGTATTAGGAAGTGTTAGCCCTGATAGTTTTCGTCAGACAAAATATTTTACAGATCTATATCCTGAGAAAGGCGAAGTTTTATCCTATGTGGCATATGTTCCAAGAAGTGTTGATGCCGCGTCTAATTATGATTCAGAACAAGCTACATTTTATAATTTATCTGATATTGTGCAGATTGATATTGATAAAAGAAAAAGTTTTAACGGAGAAACTGACGACCAGACAATGCAGAAGATTATTGATAGTGGAGCCGGTATAGTTTTATGGTTAGCTCCTCGCAGTTTAGGTAATACGCTTGAAGCAAAGGGTGCATTAGAGGAAATAAGTGATAGTTTAAAAAACTATGACACTTTAAAAGAGGCAATAACAGGTTACGTTAATAATAAACTTAAAAACGAACCTGTTTTTTTATCAGAGGTTTTTGAACTTAATAAATATTTTAGCGGCGAAATGTTGAAAGATATAATTCAAAACGTAGGCGGTGAATATAAAAGATTTGCTTATTATTTGTCTGGAAATGATGACTGGGGAAAATTAGCTGATTTAGATAGTTTTTCTTCCCAAAGCGGACTTAAATTAATTGGGCATATGGTTATTATGCCAAGTGAAAGTGCTGATATTAATTTTTTTCAGGCAGGTTATTATCCACAAGCTGAAGGTAATTTTATACCGGCTTCACAATTGATAGAAAATAGTTATGCGAATAAAAAAGGGATACTTATAAACGGAGCTTACTTTTTGCCACAGAGTTTAATTGATGAATTTAAAAGAACTAATCCCGGATATGATATACCAGATGATTTAGAGGGTTTATATCTTGGTTTTCTTAAAGTAGAAGGAGAGGAGGAAGTGTTTCCGCCACTTTATAATAAAGGCACGTTAATTGTTACTGAAAAGGGTGAAATTTTAATAGATAGAGTTCAATTAGAAGGCGGGGAAGTAAAGAAAATAGAAATTGGAGGTGAAACATTTGCAGTTGATAAAATAGTTGATTCTATTAACGTAGCAGAACCGGCAAATAATGAAGTAGTGATATATACTCCGATGTTCGAGAAAGATACAATGCATCTTAATTTGTTTAAAGAGAAGGCGATAGATATAATTAATGGTGGTATTAAAGGTACAAAACCTGCTAATTTAGAAAATGATATGGCAAATGCTGATAGTTATGATAAATTTTTTAATATAATTGACCCTTATAAAGCAGGTAAGTTTGATAATGAAATGCTTTTCCTTAAAAATCTTATAGTAGGATTAAGAAAAGATACAGATCTGGTTGTTAAGACTCCGAGTAGAAACGGTGATATTGTAAATTTAGTTGTTGTAGGTAGTAGAGTTATAGCTGTTGAAAAAGGAAACCAGAAGGTTATTATTCCGCCTTTTGGTTATGTTTTATCTATGCCTAAGGATGTGTTAGGTGAAGAATTAATAAATAAAATTGTCAATGCAGAAGGTGAAACTACAATAGATTTTTCACCTACTGTAAAATTAGAAAAAGAAGATAAAGTATTAACAATGAGTGAGATAAAGCAAGCCGTAGGTGGAGTAACTTTACTTAAAGTAGATAGAAATAGTGTCAGTTCGTGGAACTATAGTAAATATTTAGAGCATGCTGGCGAAATAATGGTAAATGAAGGAGCACATTTGATTTTTTCTCGTCGGACACAAGCAACAGATTTTGCTTTAGTTGATGATAAAGGGCCACGACAGGTCTTGGGATTGTTAGAAAAGGACGGAGAAGAATTTTTAACAATTTTTACTATATCGGGACGATTAAAAGGATACGGTATAAACGGTGCCAATTTTGCTGACCTTCTTTATGTAATAAATGAGGAACTTCCAAATGGTTATAAAATAAAATCTCTTTTAAATTTAGACGGAGGTTCATCTGCAAGTTTGAATTATTTTAAAGAGGGGGAGTTATACACTTTAAGTATTCCGGGACCGGGTCCTGATTCTAAGATAAACCAGATGAGGTCGGTTAACTCGAATTTTGTCATAGAATTTTAAAAATGGGTAATGAAAAATATATACTTTATAAAGTTGACAATGCAGTCTAAATATGGCATAATATAAATAAGCAAAAAGCATTAAATATTCTTTTTAAAATATTTTATTTATTGTTTTTGTGATAATTTTTATCGTATTAAATAAAGGAGGTTTAGGATGTATGGCAGAAATAATAGATCTATTTTATTTTCTTTTGTATTTTGTGTAGTTCTTCTTACCTTAAGTTCTGTATCTGTTAAGTTTAATCCTATTTTCAAAAAAGATTTGTGTTTATCAGATATATATAATTTTTATAATTCTACAAGAATTTTGAGAGGAGAAAGTATGTTATTTTCATTTAGAAATTATAGTCCACCTGCAATAACATCTTATAAAGAGGTTTATTCTTCTACAAATCCAGAAATTGGAGCATGGGAGAAAGTTAATACTAAAGATACTTACTGGCTGACTTTGCCTGAGGATTGTCAGGGAGAATTGCAGAATATTAAAGATTTTGTTAAGAAGAATGAAGGTGAATATAAAAATATAGTTACAGTTGGTATGGGAGGGTCGAGTAGGCCTACCGATGTAGTATCTATGTTTAAAGAGATTACTAATAGTTCCGGAGCAAATGTCCATGTTTTAGAAACTTTAGACGAAAACTCTATTGATAGCCTTTTAAAGTCTCTTAATTTAGATGAAACATTATTTATTATTATAAGTAAATCCGGAGGGACAGCAGAGACTATGGCTTTAGCTA
>JAGYMU010000085.1 GCA_018399995.1 Halanaerobiales bacterium
AAAAAGCTATTTGATAAGGCTTCTAAATTCGCTGGGGGAAATTCCCTCTTCTTTTTTGAAAACCTTGCTAAAATAACTGGCATCATCATAACCTACAAGTTCTGCAACATTTTGTAAATTTGAATTGGAATATATAAGTTCTCTTTTTGCCTTTCCTATCCTTAATTCAGTTAAATATTCAAAAATTGTCTTATCAAGCTCTTCTTTAAATAATTTACTTAAATAAGAATTACTTAAACAGGCAACATCTGATAATTTTTCCAGAGTAATCTTTTTATGATAATTTTCATGTAAATATTTAATTGTTTCATATATTGGCCTGTTAAACTCTTTTTCTCGATTTTCACTAATCAAAAGTATTATTTTTCTAAATACCCTTTTTATAGCCCTGTATTTTTCTGAAAATGAGTGCAGGGCTTTAATATTTAAAATACAAATATTTTTTAGTCTAAATAATTTATTTAAAACAACCCCTTCTTCCAGTGCAGAATAAATTATTACTGCCATAATTTCCTGTAAATAATACTTAATTTGAACTTCATTTATATTTTCATTTTTTATTAATTCAAATATCTCATCAAGTATTCTATCAGCCTCTTCATATAATCTCAATTTCATAGTATCCGCAAGTCGCTTATTTATCAAAGTTTTTAAACTCATTGAGCCACTAAAAGCTAGATAAAACTCTGGTTTATTATCTGATAAATCTACAATTTTATCAATAATTTCTTTAGTAATATCAATAAATGGTCTTCCTTTAGGGATTTCCAGCAAGGGTAAGTTATGCCTGTTTGCCTCATTCTTTAAAAAATCAGGTATAGTGTTAAAATAATATCCAGGCTCAATACCAAGAGCGGATATTCCTATTTCAACAAGTCCTTTAATAAATTTTTTCTGTGCATCCTGGTTATTTTTTATACCATGGGCACAGGTCAGTAATAATTCACCACCCCTTAACCATTCAGCCATATTTATGCTTTCACCCACATGTACCCAGCGTATCTGATTATCAAGTTTTTCCCATCCTGCTACTACTTTTACATCTGCAAGAGATGACAAATTAAGTGCTTTCTTGATGGTTAATAACATAAATATGCCCCCTCACTTCATATATATTTCTACAGACAAATTTATAATCCTCTAATAAAATTAAAAGCAGTAGGAGTTAAACTCCTACTGCTTATCCAGCTCGGCCATCAGCTCTTCAGTTTTCATTATTGCTGCTCTCACCAATGACCCAGCTTCTCTGGTGGTTATATTGCCCCAATCGCCATTCCTTACCTTGTGAGCAAACCCTAACTCTCTGGCAAGTTCATATTTGGTCTTTTCTGACATCACCCGTGCCATGAAAAGGGCAACACCTCCATCATTATTATATACAAATTACTTAAAAATAAATCAGGAATATTTATTCAACTGTTATTTCTTTTTTTGCTTCCCATTGTCCATGAAGATTACAAAATGTAAAAGCCCTTAGAGTACAGGATTCTTCTAATTTAACAACAAAAGTAGTTTCTGCCTTTGCTTCCGGGGTAAAAGTTGTCCGTCCCAGCTGATAATAATTTGCATAAAGATCAACATATTCAATAAAGTGACCGGGCTCCATAGGATGATCGATTTCTTTTCCCATATTGATTTTCACTTCAAAATACTCACCTTTTTTTACTTTATCAGGTGCCTGAATAAAAGGTACATGTTTTTGCTCTAATACTGTCTTGTCCTCAGGATTCTTCACAGATTTAATTTCATAGGCCATTATGAATTCCTCCTTTAATTTTTAAATTTTTTAAATTCTTCTTTCTTCGCCCCACAGACTGGGCATTTATCCGGGCCACCATCCAGACCAGTATAACCACATACACTACAGACATGCACAGAATCAAGTTCAATATCCTCATTATCTTCAACAAATTTTTTAGCTTCTGTATATAATTCAGAGTGTTTTTTTTCAGCTTCAATTGCATAATGAAAAGAACGAAGAGCTTCATTTTCTTTTTGCTCTTTTGCAACTTGATAATAAGCGGGATACATCTGCTCAATTTCAAAATTTTCTCCAGCAATTGCCCCTGCTAAATTTTCAACTGTTGAGCCCAGACCGAAACCTGCGCTAGAAGCAACCAGGAAATCACCTTTAATATTTTCTAAAACTTTAAAATGATTAAAAGCATGAACCTCTTCTGCATAGGCTACAGCTCTAAATAATAAAGCAACATTTGTATAACCCTCTTCTTCAGCTTTATCTGCCCAGACCATATATCTCTGATAGGCCTGGCTTTCGCCTCCAAAAGCTGAACGGAGATTAGCAGCAGTCATTTCATTTTTTACCATAAGATCACACCTTTCATAAAATTATCAGTAATTGTTACTATTATTATATCAATATCCCTTGACTCTGTCAAGCTTATTTGCTTTTTAAATATTTTAAATATTTTTTTTCCATTTCAAAACGAGCCGTTTTTAAGGGGTCTACTGCCTGGCAAATACGAGCATCACCAACTGCACTCATTAATAAAGCTGCATCAACTGAACTTAATGTTGTAAAATTTATTAAAAAATCTAACATTTTATCACAGGAGTCCTTAACTGCTGAATCCAGATTATTTGCCGATGATATAGTTATGATTTTATCTTCATTTTCTAATAAAGGTAGAGGTAATTTTTCATTTTTAATTATATCAATCTTTAAAGTTACTTCTCCACCTATCTCAGCTCCGCAAAACTCTACTTCCCCATCTCCCATAACTGCATGTAAATCACCTAAAGCAAGTAAAGCACCTTTAACATTAACGGGCAAATAAAGCACTGTATTTTTGCTAATTATATTGCAATCCATATTTCCCCCGTGCTCTCCCTGCTCTCCAGTGGAAATACTTGAACTAGAAGGCGCAGTGCCAATAACTCCAATCATAGGTGAAACAGGTATCTCTATATCTTCAGAAAATATTAATTTATTATCTTCTATCTTATATATTTTAGTCTGATGTTCCTTAAATCTCTCACCCATCAATCCTTCACCAGGAGCTACAACCATAACTGAATGATCAGATATATTTATATCTTTAATTTCTATTCTCAGTATATCCCCGGCATTAGCACCATTAATATAGACAGGTCCAGTAGCCGGATTAATATTATCCCAGTTTATTGTACTTAATTTATCATCAGAATCCTTTAATTGATTTGCAAAACAATCATATGCCTCAAGTATAAACTCTTCTCCCTCTTCTACTATTATTGACGCTTCATTATTAGCAGAAAAGCTATATATGTTATTCTCTTTTTTAAGATATTTCATTTTTAAAAACTCTCTTCATGTAAAACATCGCTAATTTTTCTTTTGTTTGCTACCTCTGGTGAACTATCTGAATACCCTATAGGCAAAATTGATATTAGTCTATAATCATCAGGTATATTGAGAAATTCTTCCACTTCAAAACTATAGCTTTTTTTATATCCAGCAACCCAGCAGGAAGAAAGACCCTGACCATGAGCAGCTAATAATATGTTTTCAGTAGCCGCTGAGCCATCTTCAATATCATGCTCTGTTATCTTACTAATAACTACTATACATAAAGGAGCCGTTTTTATAAAATCTCCAAAGGCAGCAATCTGCGATAATCTTTTTCTTCTTTCTGAATCTTTAACAATTATATATTCTACGGGTTGCAGATTATTTCCACTGGGTGCAAGCCTTGCAGCATCAATCATTTCCATAATTTTTTCATTCTCAACATCTTTTTCTTTAAAATTCCGTACAGACCTTCTTGTCTTTAAAGCTGTCATAATATCCATAGTTTTTCCCCCTCGTATAATATGATTAGTGACATTGAATAAAGTCACTATAAAAACCTAAATAATTCATTAATCTATTTTTAAAGATTCTTAAGTTTGGGCTTAGTCTCTGATACAATGATATCAAAAGATATCCAGGGTAGTTTTGGTTCCCCCTGTAGCATGGTTTTACATGACTACTCGTAAAGAATGATCCCCTGAAGCTGATCTGTACTTTTAACTCGTATTATGTTTCCCATTTTGTTTTCCCTAACCTCAGCAAGTAGGGACTGTACTCAAAACCTAATGATGAATTCTAATTGCGAGGCTGTCGAGCTGTCAGTTGTTCAGGGACTAAACCCGACTATCTTTTTTACACTCCCAAGCCAAAGGAGGTGATTCCTATTGAAAAATTATTTGTTGGTATTGATGTTGCCAAAAATTCTCTCGTAGCTCATGCGATGGACAATAATGGTGATGATGTTTTCCATTCTTTTGAAGTAGAAAACAATAATCCTGGTTGTCTCAAGCTTATCGATTTCATTGCTAAACATGCGAATGATTATGAAATCGATATGATTCAGCTTGGCATGGAAGCTACTAATGTTTACTGGGAACACTGTTACCAACTTATCCAGGATAGTGATAAATTAAACACCAATTTCAAACTCTTGTTATATACCATAAATCCTAAGGTAGTTAAAAACTTCAAAAAGGCATATAATCACCTGCCAAAGACTGATAGTATTGATGCCTGGGTGATCGCTGATCGTCTACGATTTGGCAGAGTTAAAAACTCTTCAACTCCAGAAGAAGTATATAGACCATTAAGACAGATTACTCGTTTCAGGTTTAAGTTGGGTGAAACTATGAGAGCGGAGAAAAACAGAGCTCTAACTCTGGTCTTCCTTAAGTTCTCAAACTATGATGATTCTTCCCCCTTTGGAACCTTTTCAGATGCCTCTATGGCCTTATTAGAAGAGTTCACCCTTGAAGAAATAATAGCTACTGATATCAAAGAACTAGCAACTTTTCTATTTGAAAACAGTAATAATCGACTAGGTGGATCCACCTCTATTGATGACATCATTAAAACCCTGAAAAAGGCGGCCCGTACTTCCTACAGATTAAAACCTCGAATGGACCAGGCTATAAGCCAGACCCTTGCTATGACCTTTGACAACATTCGCTTTTTTGAAAGGCAACTCAAAAGAGCAAAAAAGGTTATCACAAGAGAACTTAAAGCAATTCCACAAACACTTGATACAGTTGATGGTATAGGTCCTATTCTCACAGCAGGTATTATATCTGAAATTGGTGATATTGACCGTTTCGACAATCAAGCTAGCCTCGCATCATATGCCGGTCTTACCTGGACTAGGCATCAATCTGGCTCTTTTGAAGCTGAAGAAACTTCACTAACTAAAAAGGGTAATAAATATCTTCGATATTACCTGGTAGAAGCTGCAAACTCATTGAGAGTACACAATGATGACTACAAAAACTACTTCTACAAAAAGTACAATGAGTCTAATAAGCATAAACATAAAAGAGCCCTCGTGCTTACTGCACGTAAATTTGTACGCCTCATTTTTGCTTTGCTGAGCAAAGGCGAAATCTATCAACCAAGGAGATGATAATTACTGTAAATTGATTTGAATGTCTAATTTTACTATGACTTACATTATTTAGTCATGGGCAGGATTGGTAATTTTTTACTTCCTGGCTAGACAGATATTTCTATGCCTAATTTAACAGTTTTTAAGAAAAAATATTAAATTATTTTATTTTTCCTCTTGACATTTTACCGTATTTCTTTAAGATTTTTTTCAACAACAGTTAAAAGAACTTCCTGTTTTATTGGTTTAATTAAAAAATCATTAGCACCCAGTGTTTTAGCTCGTTTTAAATCTTTCTCTTCTGATTTAGCAGAAATAAAAACAACAGGTATCTCAGCTGTCTCTGGATCATCTTTTAAAGCCTCTAATACAAGAAATCCATTCATTTTTGGCATCAAAATATCTAGTAAAATTAAATCCAGGTCTTCATTCTGGGCTAAGTCAAGAGCAGATAGACCATCTCTGGCAACCAATACCTCATAACCAGCCTTTTCCAGACTCATTTTCAAAACTAATATTATATTTTTTGCATCATCTGCAAGTAATATTTTCATAGTAATTTTTTTCTCCTTTCTATTAATTTTAAACTCCAATTAAGCTTAGTTTCATTCAGTTCTAAATTATTTTTATGAAAGATGACGATATCGAGGGAGAGTAATAATAAACTTAGACCCTTTATCTTCTTTACTTTCAACCCATATACTACCATTGTGGGCTTCTATTATTTCTTTGGATATTGCCAGACCTAAACCAGTACCACTACTTTCTTCATCATTATTACTTGCCCTTACAAATTTTTCAAAAATCTTTTCCCGGTATTCTTCTGGTATCCCTATTCCAGTATCTTTTACATAGATATAAACATTTTTGCCCTGAAGATAAGAACCTATTTTTATGTTCCCCTCTTCAGGAGTATATCTTAATGCATTACCTATTAGGTTTGATATTACCCAACTTATTTTATTTGGATCAGCCCAGGCATTTATATTTTCTTCTGCTTCATCTATTTTTAAATTTACTTTTTTTTCTTCAGCCTGCTGTAAAAAGGGTTTTACTGTTGATTCTATTATTTTCTTTATATTTGCCTTATCAAATTCCATTTGTATTTTGCCAGATTCAATCTTGGAAAGATCCAGTAAATCATTAACCAATTCATTAAGCCTTTCTGTATCTTCAAAAACTGCTTCAAGTAATTGTCTCTGGTCACTATTAATATTACCTATATCTTCTTCTAATAACATACTTAACCCCATATTCATTGATGTTAAAGGAGTCCTGAACTCATGAGATACAGTTGATACAAAGTCAGATTTCATTTCATCTACTTTTTTTAATTTTGTTATATCCTCCAATGAGGTAACAGTAAAACCTAGTTTTTTATCTTTCTTTACCTTATTACTTAAAACATTAAAATGCATTTTTTCATTTCTTTGTTTTATAACAATAGTTTTATTAATTTTATTCTCATTTTTCTGATCATGATTATTATTAATAATTTCAAATAACTCTTCATTTTTAATAAGTTCTAAAAAATGACAATTATTTATATTATCTTCAATGCTAAATAAGTCTTTAGCTGTTTCATTTAATAAAACAATACGATTTTCATTATCTGTTACAATAATAGGATTGCTAATATTATTTACTATAATCTCTGATTTTTCCTTTTCAGCAATTAATTTGCTTATATTTATCTTTTCATA
>JAGYMU010000086.1 GCA_018399995.1 Halanaerobiales bacterium
ATTAATGAGTGTATCTGGAATTGCCCAAAAACTCATTGATTTTTCCCATGTATTAGTGGGGAGATTTAAAGGAGGGTTAGTCGCAGTCGGTATTGTTACAACGGTATTTTTAAGTGCTTTAACAGGATCATCACTTCCTACCATATCTGCTACAATTCCTTTGTTAGTAGGTCCTTTAGAAAAATATGGATATGAAAGGAGATATACGACAGCTGTCCTTTGTTCTTCTAGTTATTTAGGCTATTTAATTCCTCCGAGTGTTCCGGTATTACTCTATTGTCTTATTTCTAAACAATCTGTAGCAGCAGTTTTTTTGTCCACTGTTATCCCGGGGTTAATGCTTGCAGGAGGGTATCTTATGCTTAATTATTTCATTTCTGATAATTATAAACATGCAGTAAAAGTAGAAGAAATAAAGAAATTATCAAAGGAAGGCAAAAGAAAAGCTATTTTGAGTTCTTTACCAGCATTAGGGGCTCCACTCATTATTTTAGTCGGAATTTACGGAGGAATATGCACACCAAATGAGGCTGGAGCTTTAGCAGTCGTTTATACTGTTTTGATTGGAATTTTTATATACAAGGAATTAGGAACAAAAAATATTTGGACTGCTTCTAAAAGTGCTATTATTACTCTGGGAATGATTTGTGGATTAGTTGCTTTTTCCACGATTTTTGCCAGGGTTCTTACCAGAGAAGGGGTTTTACAAATGGTAGCTGAAGCAGTTATATCAATATCCGATAATAAATATGTTATTTTATTAATGATCAATGTGTTTTTACTTCTTCTAGGAATGTTTATTGATGATATTCCCATTTTGATAATTGCTGTTCCATTACTAGTCCCTCTTGTAACTGCCTTTGATATTAACCTTGTTCATCTTGGAGCAATTGTTGTATTTAATATTGGAGTAGGGATTGTATCCCCACCATATGCCCTTTCAATTTTTCTGGGTTCTCGTTTAGCTGGTGTGCAATATGGAGATTTATTAAGGATTATGCTATTGTATTTGTTTATTGTTGCTTTACCGGTTCTTTTTTTAACTACATTTATTCCAGCTTTATCTTGTTGGCTCCCAACTTTGATTTTAGGAGCGAGAACTGTTGGTGCTTGGTAAAAACTTAATTATTAAAGAAATTGTGTAAGATATAAGAAAGGATTAAGTATGACCAATGAATCTAATTTAATAATCCAAAGAGGAAAGGTTATCGATGGCACAGGTGATAAGGCATTTATAGGAGATATAAAAATTGCTGATGAAAGAATCAAGGCAATTGGGAATTTTAGGAAAGATGAGAGTTGCTCTTTAAATGCAGAAGGAATGATAATAGCACCAGGTTTTATTGATATTCACAATCATCTTGATCAAGCCATTTTAGCATTTCCATTTGCTGAAAATTATATTATGCAAGGGGTAACAACCAGTGTTGTTGGAAATTGTGGATTATCAATGGCACCAGTGAATTACGAAAATTTGACTGATTTGAAGAGATATTTATCGCCTTTCTTAGAAGCTGAGTATGATTATGATTGGGAATGGACGACGTTACAAGAATATTTTGAGAGAGTTCGGGAAAAAGGCACTTCTGTCAATATTGCTCCATTAGTTGGGCAGGGAACATTACGCATTGCTGTAAAGGGTTTTAAAAGTTCCTGGCCATCTAAAGAAGAGATGAAGAAAATGAAAGATTTACTTTCAAAAAGCTTAGAAGGCGGAGCCTTTGGGATTTCTACTGGACTTGTATATCCGCCCGGTAGTTATTCTTCTACCGAAGAGCTTATTGAGCTAACTGGTATTTTAAAAAATTATGGTGGCATATATACAACACATTTAAGAAGTGAAAGTGATGATTTAGTAGAATCAGTAGAAGAAGCAATAAGAATAGGTAAAGAAAATGGAATTCCAATAGAGATTTCACATCATAAAGCTGAAGGTAAGAGAAATTGGGGTAAAATTAATAAAACTTTAAAGTTAATGGAAGAAGCTAGAGTAAGAGGCATTGATATTAATTGTGATGTTTATCCCTATATTGCTGGCCAAACAACAATCACGGCCTTATTACCACCGTGGGCATTAGAGGGTGGTATAGAAGAAATGACCAAACGACTTAAAAGCTTAGATGCAAGAAAGAAAATTCAAGATGAAATTGCAATGATTGAAGGAAATGATTGGGAAAATACAATTCAATTAGTTGGATGGAAAAATATCGTTATAAGTAAATGCCCAATAAATAAGAAATATGAAGGAAGGTCACTGGAGGAAATACTTAAAAATAGAGGTAAAATTGATAGTCTATATGAGGAATTCCTAAATTGGCTTTTAGAAATTCAAGGTGAAGCTATGATGCTTGAATTTTCAATGGATGAAGAGGATGTAAAAAAAGTTATTTCTCATCCTTTATCATCAATTTGTTCAGATGCATGGGTGACCGGATCCTCTGGATCTGGAAATCCTCATCCAAGAGCATACGGTACATTTCCTAAAGTAATAAAGAAGTATGCTATAGACAGTAAATTAATCATGTTAGAAGAGGCTATAAGAAAAATGACATCATTGCCAGCAAGCAAGATTGGTTTGAAGAAAAGAGGACAGATTAAAGAAGGATACTATGCAGATATAGTTATCTTTGATCCAAATATTATTAAAGATAAAGCAACATATGAAAAACCACGGCAATATCCAAAAGGGATAAAATATGTTATTGTTAATGGAAATATAGTTGTAAGAAACGGAAAATTAACAGGATTAAAACCAGGCAAAATTTTAAAAAAAAACATATAAGTTTAATAGGATACTTATTTTACCGCAATTCCCTATGACCTAGTTGTAATATTGCCTGAAAAATTATCAAAATTAGCTCCTAGTGGTAGTCCAAAAAATCTTGCTCTATTTAATTGTGGGGCTGAATCAATTGAAAATGCAGTAAAGATGGCTCGTACCTGCACCGACCGTCAGGGCATCATCGTCTTTGAAAATTCGTTCCACGGAAGGACACTTTTAACATTAACCATGACCCATTAGGCATTTCCCTCTAAATATAAATTTGGTCCTTTTGCTCCTGAAGTATATCGATTACCTTACCCATCATCTTACCGACCATCAATCCCTATTGATGAATTTGAAAGGAAAATGAAAAGTCTAGTTAATCCTATAACAGTTGTCGCAGTTGTGATAAAGTCTATACAGGGAGAAAGCGGATTTAATGTTCCAGTAAATGGGTTTTTGGAACATATCAGAGAGTTGTGCAGTAAGTATGGAATGATGATTACAGATGAGATTCAATGTGGTATGGGTAGAACAGGAAAATTTTTTGCCATTGAATATGGAATATTGAACCTGATATTACATGTCTGGCGAAGTCACTAGCCTCTGGTTTACCCCTCTCTGCTGTTATTTCCCGTAAAGATATTACCGATTTACTACCAGGGGGAAGTATTGGAGGTACGTATGTGGGAAATCCCATTGCCTGTCAGACATCTCTGGAAGTAATTCGTATCATTTAGGAAGAGAACTTGCTGGAAAGAGCTATACAGATTGGAGAGCGGTTACAAAAAAGATTCTTAGTCATGAAAGAAAAATATGCCATTGTGGGTGATGTGCGTGGAATAGGAGACATGACTGTATTGGAATTGTTAAAAGATCGAGACAGCAAAGATCCTGTAACAGAAGAGACAGGAAAGATTGTTCAATATTGTGTACAAAATGGTGTTTTAGTTCCGACTGCAGGAATTAATAAAAGTATTTTACAAAGGTTGGTCTCACTGGTCATTACCGATGAGCAATTGGATGAAGCCCTGGATGTCATTGATGAAGCAATTGCTGGAATTAGTTAAATGTACTAATTAAAATTATTTAATATTCCAACTCTCAATAATGCCCTATTTTAAGAGATAGGGCATTATTTTTTTAATTTTTTCGTTCATCTTATAATTACCTTTTTCAAAAAATTCCTTATTAGGAATTAAAAAAATCCTCACGTAGAAAATATATAAAAATATCTTAACGAAGCCCATACATAAAAAAATTTGCATTTCAATAAAAGGTGTTGTAAAATGAAATAACTAAATGGAAAGGTGTTTCCGTATTATGGAAATACAACAAAAAAAGAAGGAAAAAATTAAATCCATTGACAAAGCCCTCGATTTATTAGAATTTCTCTCCAGAAATGGACATGAAATAGGCATTGCAGAGATTAGTGAAAAACTGAATATGGGGCTCAGCACTGTTCATAGAATTCTTAATACCCTAAAATCCCGTGGTTATGTCATTCAGAATCAAAGAACTGCAAAATATAGACTGGGAATTAAACTATTTGAGCTTGGCTGTGAAGTTCAAAGTACCAAAAGTCTCATCAAAATCATAAGACCCTATCTCAGAAAACTATCTAAAATGATTAATGAAACTGCAAATTTAGCCATACTGGAAGATAAAAATGTAGTCTATCTTGACACCATCGAAAGTTCTGAAACTTTGAGAACTGGAATTGTTCGAGGTTCAAGAACAATTGCTCACTGCACTGCTTTGGAAGTTGATAGACCATAAATAATGATCTTTTTTGTTTATTTTAAAAACTCTCAATATTGTAGAAAAATTGTTAATTGTTATAAATTTCATTTTTGTAGTTATAGTCATTTTTAATCCTCAGAAAGTGATAGATAAAGAAATTTTTATCGAGCCTAAAGAATTATCAGAAGGAATAAAATATTTTTTTAGTGAATGAGAAACTTATTGTTAAAAATTAAAAAAATGCAGGCAGTTCGCCTGTTAAAATATTAGAGCACTAATATCTCAATAAAGTAAATGAAGATGTCATTATGTACTAATTAAATTGTGTTATTAGCAATAATGATAATAGGAGGGGGTGATATTTTAATTTAAAACTTTTGTTGTTTGTAAAAAAGTAAAATGATAGGAGGAAAAAAATAATGAAGTTTAAGAAAAAGTTTCTGTGGTATCTGATGTATGTAGTCTTAATAATTGGGATTGTAAGTTTTGTATTTTGTATTCCCGTTTTTTCCCAACCAGAATATGAATGGCGTTTCGGAAGCTCTTGGACAGTAGAATTACAAGATCGCGCAAATCAACTATTTTGTGATTTGGTTGATTATTATTCTGATGGAAGATTGAAAATAACTCTATACCCCAATGGTGCGCTTGGCTCTCATGACGAAATCTTTCATGCTGTACAAGAGGGAAGTGTTGAGATGGGGGTGTTTTCACCTTATGTAAATCTTGTGCCTGGTGGATTGTTTAACTATATGCCTTGGACAATTCAAAATTATAATCAGGCTGCAGTTGCATTTGATAATCCTGATGGCATCTTATTTAAATTGTTATCTGAAGCCTGGGGAGAAGTTGGCTGTCATTACCTTTATACAGGAGTAGAAGGGCGTTATGGCATAGGAAATAATGTAAGACCCATAAAGACTCCAGATGATTTTAAGAATTTGAAATTGAGAGTTTCTTCATCACTGGGCTTTGTCCATGCTTTACAAAATATGGCAGAAGGAACAGGTATGACTGTAGCGACCGTTCCTTGGTCTGATCTTTATACTGCATTGGAAAGAGGTGTAGTGGATGGATGCTGGAGTTATTGGTCTTCTATGGTAGAAGAGAGACACTTTGAAGTATTGGACTATTACACTGCACTTGACTGGGCATGGGGGTCAGTGAATGTGGTTGTCAATAAGGAATTATGGGATCAATTACCATCAGATCTTCAAGAAGTCATAATTAAATCAGGAGACATAGCGGAAAAATATTTCTATCAAATACACCGACTTAAGGAAGCAGATTTTATTAGAACAATTAAAGAATCCGGGGTAGAAATCTATTATCCTACGGAAGAAGAAAGGGAGATGTTTAGAGAAAAAGCAAATATGCCGGCAGTTTGGGATGAATTATGTAAACCATGGCTTGACGAACATTATCCAGGTGAGAATATGACCCAAAAAGTGCTGGATGAGTTAGACAGAATTCGTGATGAATATTAAGTTTATTATGTTTAAAATTCTTAGAAAAAAATAAGTTATGATTGAGCATTTTAGTATAAACCCTCGTTATTAAACTACGAGGGTTTATACTAAAAGTTTGAATGGGGGAATAAAAATGAACTACTTTTTTTCATTTATAAAAGTAATATTAAATACAATTAGAATCATTGAAAATATTATATGCGGAATTGGATTATGGCTAGTCAATATTCTTATTTTCTTTGCTGTATTAAATCGTTATTTTCTACATTTGCCGATTCTATGGTTAAATGACTTAGCATTATATACCTTCGTTTTCTTTTCTTTTACCTCCATTGCTTTAACGACACGAGAAGAGGAACATATTTCAGTGAGTATTTTCCGTCAGTCTGTATTTAAAGGGAAACCCAAGGCAGATAATAAGTATTCAATTTTTTTGAATATTTTTGCAATTGCCTCTATTTTACTTTTCATACCAGCTGTATATAGATCGATGTTACGTGCTATGAAATATCCTGAATATGCAACCCTTATGAGATGGTTTAATACCAGTTGGTTAGCGACAGTAATGTTTATTACAATTCTTTTGATATTAATCCATTTAATTGCATCACTAGTAAAAGATATTAGCAAGTTAAAAGAATTACATTCTGAAAATGGAGGTAAAAAGTAATATGGAACTTGGAATCGTAATAGGTGTCTTGGTTTTCTTTCTAGGCTTAGCATTATCGATACCCATCATTTGGACTTTTCTTGCCAGCTCTATAATTGCTTTAGCTTTATTAGAAAGTCCTTTAACATTTATGGCTGGGACTTATTACCATGCTTTTGATAGTTATGTACTTATGGCGATCAGTTTTTTTATTCTACTTGGAAC
>JAGYMU010000087.1 GCA_018399995.1 Halanaerobiales bacterium
ATCAGTTATTAATAAAATTTAAAAATATTTTTTAAAAAATAAATGTATGGAATGTTTTTTGCATAATATTATATATGTAAATAATATATTTTTATAAACTAAGGAGGAGTCAAGATGAATAAAGCTGCAGTAATAGGATCTGGAACGATGGGAAATGGTATTGCACAGGTAGTTGCCACTGCTGGTTATAATGTAACTTTAGTAGATTTAAAAAAAGAGTACTTAAATAGAGGTATGGAAACAATCCAAAAAAATCTTGATCGAGCGGTTAAAAAAGAAAAATTAGAAGACAAGGAAAAAAAAGAGATACTTAATAGGATTAATACCACAACGGAATATGAAAATATTAAGGAGGTTAATATAGTAATAGAGGCTGTACCTGAAAATATTGAGATAAAAAAAGAAGTATTTAAAGAGCTTGATAAAGTGCTTAATCAAGATGTAATTATTGCTAGTAATACTTCCGCATTAAGTTTAACTGAGCTAGCAACTGTAACAAGTAGGCCTGAAAAGGTTTTAGGCATCCATTTCTTTAATCCAGTAACAGTTATGAAATTAGTAGAGTTAATTAAAAATATAATTACAAGTCAGGATACTTATGATAGAGCAAAAAAGTTTGTTGCTTCCTTAAATAAAACAGCAGTAGAGGTCAATGAATCACCAGGATTTGTAGTTAACAGATTACTTATTCCAATGATAAATGAAGCAATATTTTTAGTCGAAGAAAATGTAGCCTGTCCTGATGATATTGATACAGCTATGAAGTTAGGAGCAAACCATCCACTTGGTCCTCTGGCATTAGCTGATCTCGTTGGTTTAGATGTTTGTCTAGCAATAATGGAGACACTTCATAAAGAGTTTGGTGACTCTAAATACAGAGCATCAACACTTTTAAGAAAAAAAGTTAGAGCGGGTCAACTCGGCCGCAAAACAGGAGAAGGATTTTATCAATACTAAAGGAAGTGAAAATGATGAATTTAGATAATATTGAAATGAGAAAAGAAAATAAAATATGTTATATAACAATCAATCGTCCTAAGGCTCTTAATTCTTTAAACAAACAGACCCTAATTGAATTAGAAAAAGTAATTGAAGAGGTAATTAATGATCAAAATATATTAGTATCCATTTTAACAGGTACAGGAGAAAAAGCTTTTATTGCAGGTGCTGATATTAGGGAGATGAAAGATTTTACAGATAGGGAAGCTGAACAGTTTTCATTTATGGGACAGAAGATATTTAACAAAATTGAAAACTGCAACAAACCTTTTATAGCAGCAGTAAATGGTCATGCTTTAGGTGGAGGTATGGAACTTGCCTTAGCCTGTGATATTAGGATTGCAAGTAAAGATGCTGTTTTTGGGCAGCCTGAAGTGAGTTTAGGTATTATCCCAGGATTTGGAGGAACTCAGCGCCTTACATCATTAATCGGGAAGGGATTGTCAAAAGAATATATTTTGACCGGACGTTATATATCTGCTCAAAAAGCTCTTGAGATTGGCTTAATAAACCATCTTATTGAAAATGAAGAGTTAATTAATAAGTCAGTGGATATTGCTAAAGAGATAATAAGTAACTCACCAGTAGCTGTAAGTAAGGCTAAAAACGCAGTAAATTTCTTTGATCAAAGTTTTTTAGATCAAGGTTTGAAAAAAGAAGCTGAACTTTTCGGTTCTTGTTTTGATACAGAAGATCAAAAGATCGGTATGGAAGCTTTTTTAAATAGACAAAAACCTATCTTTAAAGGAGAGTAAGGAGGGCTTAAATGTCAAAAGTAATAGAAGTTGAAAAATTAAAGGATATATTTAAAGATCAAATGCGGATTATGATCGGGGGATTTTTAGACTGTGGTACACCTGAGACTGTTTTAGATTATCTTAACTTCCTTAAATTAAAAAATCTCACAATTATAGTTAATGATGCAGGTTATAATTATAAGAGCAAGGGGAAGTTTTTAGCAGAAGCTGATATAGATAAAATTATAACCTCACATATTGGTACAAATCCAGATGTTGGTAAGAGGATGACAAGTAATGAAGTTGAAGTTGAATTAATTCCTCAGGGTACATTGGTAGAACAAATTAGATCAAAAGGAGCTGGTCTTGGTGGGGTATTAACTCCAACTGGAATTGGGACTATAGCACAAGAAGGTAAAAAAATTATAAATATTGAAGATAAAGACTATATTCTTGCTACTCCCATTGGAGCAGATGTTGCCTTAATAAAGGCTTGGAAGTCTGATAAAAGTGGTAACTTAATCTATAGACATGCAGCAAAGAACTTTAACCCTATAATGGCAATGGCCGGTGATACAGTAATTGCTGAGGTTGAGGAAATACATAAAAATGGTGAGTTAGATAATAATAATATTATGACCTCAAATATTTTTATTGATTATATAATACAAAGTAAATAATGGAGGGATAAAATTAAGAGAAGTTGTCATTGCAAATGCAGTTAGAACTCCAATAGGAAAATTTAATGGTAGTTTAAAAGATATAAAGGTTACCGAATTAGGTAAAATAGTTATCAAAGAAGCCTTAAAAAGAGCTTCTATAGAGACTGAGCAAGTTCATGAGGTAAAATATATTACAGGTGGGTTTAGGACAAAATCCAGCCCGACAATCAGCTGTTGCAAGCAGGTATACCTTATGAAGTCCCTGCAATGACAGTTAATAAAGTATTTGGATCAAGTTCAAAATCAGTTGTCTCAGCAGCCCAGGCAATAATACTAAACGATTACGATATTGTTGTTGCTGGCGGAATGGAAAGTATGTCGAGCGCCAATACATAATAAAAAAAGCCTGCTGGGGCAATAAAATGGGCGACAGTAAAATTGTTGATCTAATGATTAAAGGCGGCTCAGTGATTTTTTTAAGAATTACCATATGAAAATAACAGCAGAAAATATTGCTGAGAAGTATAATATTTCAAGAAAAGGAAAGGATGATTTTGCTTATCAAAGTCAAATAAAGACAAAAAAAGCAATCCAAAAAGGACGTTTCGTAGATGAAATTGTCCCTGTTGAAATAAAAACAAGAAAGGGAAGTAAATTATTTGAACAGGATGGATTTCCTAGACTTGATATAAAAAGAGAGAATCTAGAAAAATTTAGACCTGCATTTTAAAAAAAGATGGTACAGTTACAACAGGTAACTCATCTAGAATTAATGCCGGGGCTGTAGTAGTAGTTCTTTTATCAAAAAAGAAAGCTAAGCAGTTAAATATCAAACCGCTTGCTTTCATAAAAGGATATGCCCCTCATGGTGTAGACCCTATAATTATGAGAACCGGTCCGATTCCTGTTACAAAAAAGTATTAAAAAAACAAATTTGAAATTAAGTGATATTGATTTAATAGAAGCAAATGAAACCTTTTTTGCCCAGACAATTTCTGTTATTAAAGAACTAAAATTAAATACAGAAATTATCAATGTAAATTAAGGTGCAATAGCTTTAGGTTTCCCAATTGGTGCAAGTGGCACTAGAATCTTAGTAATCCTTGTTTATGATATGAAAAAAAGAGTTTGAACTTGCTTTGACTACTTTATGTATTGGTGGTATGGGAATTTTGATGATTGTAAAAAGAAATTAGGAAGGGTGAGTATATGTCCAGTGTAAAAAGAAAGATTGCTCAAAGAATTGCAAAAGAGATCAAAAATGGAGATGTAGTAAATTTAGGTATTGGAACCCCAACATATGTCTGTGATTTTATACCAGCAGATATTGAGGTGGATATTCATTCGGAAAATGGATTAGTTGGACTTGATAAAGAAGCTGATGAAGGTTATAAAGATAAAGATATAATAAATGCAAGTGGTAAACCTGCAACCATAAAAAAGACAGGTAGTTTTTTTGATAGTGTAATATCATTTAATATTATTCGAGGTGGACACCTTGATATGACAGTTTTAGGTGCTTTACAGGTTGATAGTAAAGGGAATATTGCGAATTGGATGATACCAAACAAACTTGTTCCAGGCATGGGTGGTGCGATGGATTTAACAGTTGGTGCAAAACGTGTAATATGTGCGGTTACTCACCAAGCAAAAAATGGTAGTTCTAAAATCAAAACTGAATGTGATTTACCTCTTACTGCTAAAGGTGAAGTTGATTTAATTGTAACTGAATTAGCAGTTATGGAGGTAAGTGAAAAAGGCTTGATTTTAAAAGAAATTGCAAAAGAGACTAGTTTAGAAGATGTGATAGAAAAAACAGAAGCAACCTTAATTATAAGTGACAATTTAAAGACTTTTTAAAAAGAGAAGGGCACCCTAGGGTGCCCTTAGATCTCTAGTAATCTATTGTATAGTCATTACTATCAATAAGTTTTGACACACCTCTATTTATTAAATCTCCCTGATGCTCATCCTTATCATAACCCGGTTCAGTATAGGCAAATATCTTCCCTTCATAGTTTCTTAAAATCACTTTATTTTGAGCTTGGGATAATAAATATTGTGGTCCAACTGGTATTTTGCCACCACCACCAGGAGCATCTATAACATAAGTAGGTACTGCCATTCCACTAGTGTGTTGTCTTAAGGATTCAATGATTTCTATACCCTTACTAACTGGAGTTCTAAAGTGTTCAATTCCTTTTGAAAGATCACATTGGTACAGATAATATGGCTTTACTCTAATGTATAAAAGCTTTTGAACCAGTTTTTTCATAATTACAGGTTGATCGTTAATACCTTTAAGTAGGACAGACTGGTTTCCAACTGGAATTCCAGCATAGTTTAATTTTTCAATTGCTTTTTGCGCTCTTTCTGTTATTTCTTTGGGATGATTAAATTGAAGATTTAGATAGATCGGGTGATATTTTTTTAAGGTTTCCACTAGACTGTTTGTAATTCTTTGTGGCATAACTACAGGAGTTCTAGTCCCTATCCGGATGATTTCAACATGTTCTATGTTTCGGATCTTTTTAATTATTGTTTCTAATTTACTATCTGAAACTAATAATGCATCTCCACCTGATAATAAAACATCACGAATATTTTCATTATTTTTAATATATTGTACGGCTTTATCGATTTGATTACTGGGCATTGCCTTATCTGTAACACCTGCAAACCTTCTTCTTGTACAGTGTCTACAGTACATTGAACATTGATCTGTGATCAACAAAAGAACTCGATCTGGATAACGATGAGTTAAACCAGGTACTGGAGAATCGATATCTTCATGGAGAGGATCTTCTAAGTCAGCCCTACCTAAGTTAAGTTCTTTAGCAGTTGGAACTGCCTGTTTCCTAATTGGACAGTTTCTATTTTTTGTATCCATTAATGTAGCATAATATGGGGTAATTGCCATTCTTAGTTTATCAAGCGCAGCTTTGATTTCTTTTTCTTCTTTTTTACTGATATCTATTACTTTCTTTAAAGTATCAACATCTCTGATTCTATTTTTGACCTGCCAGTGCCAGTCATTCCATTCTTCTTTCTTAACACCTTTCCAAAGATCTATTTTTTTGTAGTTTGACATTATGTATCCCCCTAAATAAACAAAATATTATTATTCATCATATATTTATATAATGCAAAATTCGTACCAGAGTTTTACTTTGTTGCAGATCTGTACCAGATATAATATAATAAAGGTTGTTAACAGATATTATAAACTAACTAAGGAAGTGATTTAGATGAATAAAGCTCCTCGTGTAAATATTAATTTAGATAAAATTAAAGAAAATGCTCGCATATTAAAAAATAGATGTGATAAAAAAGACATAGAAATAACCGGAGTTGTAAAGTGTGGTGCCGGTGATTTAAGGATTACAAAAGCAATTGTTGCCGGTGGTATTAAAAGCTTGGGTGATTCTCGAATCAAAAATATTATTAAGATGAGAGAAGCCGGTTTTGAAAATGAGATAGTATTACTTAGATTGCCAAGTCTTACAGAATTAAAAGATGTAGTAAAATATGCAGATATTAGCTTGAACTCTGAACTTATTACTTTGGAAAGTTTGGGTAGAGAAGCAGTAAAACAAGGTAAGATACATAAGGTAATTATTATGGTTGATGTCGGTGATCTTAGAGAAGGAGTATTATATAAAGATTACTTAGATTTAATAGATAAGGCGCTTCAGATCAAAGGAGTTAAAGTTATTGGTATTGGTACTAATGTTGGTTGTTATGGAGGGGTTTTACCTACCTATCAAAACACATCATTACTACTTGAATTAAAAGAAGAAACTTTAAAAATGTTTAACTATAATCTAGAAGTTATTTCAGGTGGAAATACTGCCACAACAATATTGTTAGATAATGATCAACTCCCAAAAGGAATAAATAATTTAAGAGTGGGAGAAGGCATTATTCAAGGAACTGATATTACTCACCAAAGAGAAATAAAGTTTTTAAATAGTAATAATATTACTTTAATTGCTAAAATAATAGAGTTAAAGGAAAAACCATCTGTTCCCATTGGTGAGATTGGCCATGATGCTTTTGGTAATAAACCTAAGTTTGAGGATAAAGGAATAAGGAAAAGAGCAATTTTAGCAGTTGGAAGACAGGATGTTAAAGTGTCAGGATTAAGACCACTCTTAAAAGGAGTAAAAATAATAGGTGCCAGTAGTGATCACCTATTATGTGATGTTACAGAAGCTGAAACCGAACTACAAATTGGTAGTGAGATAGAGTTTCAACTAAACTATGGTGCAATGTTAAGAGCAATGACTTCTTCTTATGTCAACAAATACTATATAACATCTCTTTAATCCTAATAGATTAAATTACCATCTTTTATTAAATTTTTCA
>JAGYMU010000088.1 GCA_018399995.1 Halanaerobiales bacterium
TATTCATTTCCATAAAATAAAAATCATTGTTTTTATCTAACAAAAATTCTATCGTTCCTGCATTAACGTATTTTCCTTGCTTAGCTCCTGCAACAGCAGCATCGCCCATCTTCTTACGAAGTTCTGAACTTAGTGCTGGCGAGGGTGCTTCTTCGATCATCTTCTGATGTCTTCGTTGTATAGAACAATCTCTTTCACCTAAATGAATACAATTACCATATTGGTCAGCGATGATCTGAACTTCAATATGTCGTGGCTCCTCAATAAATTTTTCTAAATAAATATCAGGGTTACCAAAATTAGCTTCAGCTTCTCTTTGAGCAGTCATAAAAGCACTTTGTAAAGTTATGTCATTATGACATACTCTCATTCCTTTACCACCACCACCTGCTGATGCTTTAAGAATTACAGGATACTTCATTTTTTTTGCAATCTTTAAAGCTTCTTCTTTAGTCTTTAAGACACCTTCTGATCCAGGAATAACAGGCATACCTGCTTTTTTCATTGTATCTTTAGCTTGAATTTTATCTCCCATAAGTCTGATATTTTCAGGTGTAGGACCGATAAACTTTATCTGACATGATTCACATATTTCAGCGAAATGTGCATTTTCAGCTAAAAAACCATATCCAGGATGAATTGCTTCAACATCGGTTATCTCTGCTGCACTTATTAAATTAGGTATATTCAAATAACTTTCCGATGAAGGTGCTTTTCCTATACAGACAGCTTCATCTGCAAAACTAACATGAGGACTTGTTTCATCTTCTTCAGAAAAAACTGCTACAGTCTTTATCCCAAGTTCTTTACAAGCTCGGATAATTCTAAGAGCAATTTCACCTCTATTAGCTATTAGTATCTTTTTAAACATATATTAACTCCTTTTAATCTTGTAGATGAAAATATTAATTAGGTTCAACTAAAAACAACACCTGTCCAAATTCTACAGGGTCTGCATTATCAACCATAATCTTAACTATTTTACCACTAACTTCAGCTTTAATTTCGTTCATAAGCTTCATTGCTTCAAGTATACAAAGAACATCACCATCTTTTATCTGCGAGCCCACTTGTACAAAAGCTGATGCCTCAGGAGCAGGAGCTTGGTAATAAGTTCCAACCATAGGAGCTTTTATTTCAATATATTTCGAAAGATCTTCTTTATCCTCAACTGGTGCTGCTGTAGATGCTTGAGCAACTGACGCTTGTGCAACTTGCATTGGTGCAGGCATAACATTTTGAATCTCTGCACCTTTTCTAAAATGCAACTTAAGATTCTCTTCTTCAAGGTCCATTTCACTAAGACCATATTTTTCCATAAGTTCAAGTATTTCTTCAATTCTTTTCTTGTTCATACTACCCCCATTTTAATGGTTTTTTATTTTTTAAAAATTATACTCTTGATACATATTCCCCAGTTCTTGTATCAATCTTTATTTTTTCACCTTGATCAATAAATAAAGGAACCTTTATTTGGGCTCCTGTTTCAACAGTAGCATCTTTAGTTCCGCCTCTTGCAGTATCACCTTTAAACCCTGGTTCGGTATAAGTGATTACAAGCTCCATAAATGTTGGTAATTCAACACCTATCGGATCGTTTACATAAAACTGTACAGTAACATCTGTATTTTCCTTTAAAAACTTTACAGATTCACCTATTAGATCAGCAGTAAGTTCATACTGTTCATAAGACTGATGATCCATAAAATGATAGACATCTCCATCATGATACATAAACTGTAATGTTTTTTTTTCAATAAAAGCATTTTCAAATGTCTGATCAGGATTAAGATTCACTTCGACAATTGCACCTGTTTTGATATTCTTTAATTTCGTTTTTACAGTTGCTCCTCTTTGTGCAGTACGTTTATGCTGTGTAAAAAGAACCATATTCAGTTCTCCATTTACTATAATACATTGACCATTGTTAAACTGCTTTGGTGTAATCATTTTGTTAAAACCTCACAACCTTTCTTCTTTATTAATACCATTTCTTCTATTCTGACTCCCCCAAGCCCCTCAATATACAATCCTGGTTCGATTGTAACTACCATATTCTCTTTTAATTTTCTCTTATTTCTTTCTGAAAGTTTTGGTGCTTCATGTATCTTTGTTCCAAGACCATGTCCTAATGTATGCTTAATATATTTACCAAATCCTTTATTTCTTAAATAATCATGCACTTTTTTTACATGATCAGATATCTTTATACCTTCCTTAATAGAAGAAATAGATATCTTAACAGCATTATTTACTGCATTATAAATACTTTGGATCTTTGGATTAGACTGACCAATAAGTACTGTTCGCGTAAAATCTGAATGTAATCCATAATATATTACCCCAAAATCAAGGACAAATACATCATTTTTTTTAATTTTTCTTCCACTTACAACTGCATGTGGATTTGCAGCATTTTCCCCTGCTGCAGCTATTGTTATAAATGAACGTTTTAATCCTCTTTGTTTTATTTTTTCTTCAAGAATGTCTCTTACCTGTTTTTCGCTAACTCCAGGCTTTATGTATTTTTTTACTTCATTAAAAATATCTATTGTTATCAATGCTGCTTTACGTAATACACGAATTTGCTCTTTAGTTTTAATTTCTGTAGTTCTTTTAGCCATCTTACTTTTCTAATATGCCTATTGCTGCTTCAAGACCTAATATGTAACTGTGAACGCCAAAACCACATATCTGTCCTTTTGCTACAGCAGAGATCAATGATGTGTGTCTAAATTCTTCTCTTGAATAAATATTTGAAAGGTGCACTTCAACAACAGGAGTTTCAACTGCGCTTATAGCATCCCTGATAGCTATACTTGTATGCGTATATGCTGCAGGATTAATTATAATAATATCGATCTTGTTTTTTGTAGACTTACCTAATATATCTACAATATCACCTTCATGGTTAGATTGAAAAAAATCTATTTCATGTCCTTTTTCGGAAGCTTTCTTCATTAGTTTTTCATTTATAGTCGCCATTGTCTCTTTACCATAAATGTTTATCTCACGTTTACCAAGTAAATCAAGATTTGGTCCATGAATCACAAGAATTTTTGACATAAGTTCCTCCTAATATTTTCGTAAAAATTTCATTTTACAGAATCAACAAAACCTTCATCAAGGTCTGCACGTTTAAACCTAAACTGTGGACTAACAAGATATATTATACCTCCAATAACACTGATCATAAAAAGAATTGAAAATAAAAGAATGCTTGCTCCAAAAGCAGCATCAAGTCCTGTTATAGGCGAAAAAAGGCCAACAATTCCACCTTCTCTTACACCAAGACCTCCTAAAGAAGGGATCATTCCTATTACACTAACAAGAGGCATTATAAGCAAGACTTCTTTATAAAGAATATTCACATCCAATGCTAAAAATAAAAAATATACTACTGAAAAATAACATATTTGTCCGAATACTGAACATGCCATAGCCTTTAAAACAAGATCTTTTTTATCACTATATCCATGAACCATATCATATATACTATTTAATTTATGACCAATATTCTTAAACTTTAACTTTAAAAGAATTTTTGACATCAACTGTGCAGCACCTTTGTGTAATGTAAATAAGGCAACGCCTAAACAAAAAAAGATAAAAACTATTATAAAATTTTTTAATATCGGATCTATATAATTGCCCCTATTGAGAAAAAGAGTAAATCCGCCCATAAATGCAAAGGTAAATAAACCAGTTAATCTATCTACAAAAACTGCAATATAAGACTTTGCTTTTTGATCAGTTATTTTACCGATGTAATAGGCTTTTACTACATCACCACCTAAAGAAGAAGGCATAAAATTATTGAAAAAGAATCCCATATATGAAAATTCTACTATACGCATAAAATGTAGATCTATGCCTTCACCTTTAAGTAAAAGGTGAAGTCTCTTGGTATTTATAAGCATATTTAACTGATATGATAAAAATGCGATCAAAAAAACAGACAAATTTGTCATTTTTATCTGTTCATAAATATCCTTATATCGACCTTTCATTAAAAATAAAAGGACCACAATAAGACCCACGCTTATAATAACTCTTACTAATGAAGAGGATTTTTTGTTCATAATGTATGCCAATATATCATATATTATATAATATGTAAAGTATAAAGGCAGCACAAAATGGGAATAGGAAGGGACATCGTACCCTTTTAGCCCCTGTTATAATAGGACTAAACTAAATGGGAGAAGTTTGATAAAATGAAAGCCTCAGAACAAGGAGGTTTTCGATGGGAAAAAAGAGTAAATTTTCAGCAGATATTAAATATGCTTTAGTGCTGGAAGGACTTAAAGGTAAATCGGCAGTTTCGATATGTCGTGAGTATGGAATTAGTGAAAGCCAGTATTATCGATGGCGAGATGAAGCGTTAAATAGCATGCGATCAGGTTTAGAAGATAAGCGTAAAAAAGAGTGGAAAGATAAGTCTTGGGAAGCAGAACGAGGACGCTTAGTAAAGATGATTGGTGAACAGCAATTAATAATAGACATTCAAAAAAAAATTTCAGAAACGCTCTAAAAATGGAAAAACGCAGAGAAATCGCACAGAATCTTGTTGCTGAAAAACAAATAAGTTTAAAAATAGCATTAAAAGCAATGTTTTTAAATCGTAGTACATATTATTATGGATCTAAAAGTATTGTTGATAAGCGTAAAAACCCATTAGACGAAAAATTGGTTGAGCAGTTAAAGGGATTAAGCGGGTATGATTTAGTTTACGGTTATCGAAGAGTAACTAAAAAACTTAAAGAATATAATCATAAAAAGGTATATCGACATATGAAAGAATTAAAAATGTTACAGGCAAAAAAAATCAAGAAAAAAGGATTAAAAAGATTACCGATTAGTTGTGCAGTAGGAGCAAATATACGATGGGAAGGAGATTTAACGTATGTATGGGATGGTATCAAATTAACTTATCTGTTTGTAATAGTAGACACTTATGATAAAGAGCCTGTAGGCGATTATTATGGGTTAAGATGTCGAGCAGAGGAGGCAATACATAGTTTAGAACAAGCAGTTAAAACCAGGTTTGGAACTTTAGAAAAAGTTGATTATATCAGAGTAACATTAAGGATAGATCAAGGCAGTCAATATATCTCTAAAAAATTCAAAGAGCGAGCAAAAGAACTAGGTGTAAAACTAGAATATTGCGGAATTAATTGTCCTGATGATAAACCATATGTAGAAAGTTTTTTCTCTAGGTATAAATGTGAAGAGGTTTATCGTAACGAATATAGTTGTTTTACTGATGCCCTATTAGGATGGATGCAGTACAAACACTGGTATAAAACTAAACGGATTCATAATGGATTAGGCGGTATGTCTATTCCTGAGTTTAAAAACAAAAAAGGCTTTCATTTACAAACAACATTTTTGTCCAAATATATAGGGGCTTGACCGAATAAATATCAGCATTTAAGTGAAAAAGAGAGATATAAGTTAGAAGTGTTGATGGAGAGAAAGGTATCGGTAAAAGAGATAGCGAAGAGCTTGGGAAGACATAGAGCAACAGTGTATAGGGAGATAAAGAGAGGTAAAATAGAGCGTATAGATACAGAATTAAAGAAGAAAGAAGTGTATAGGGCGAATGTGTCACAGAGAAGGTATGAAGAGCGAGTAGTAAATCGTGAGAGGGGTTTAAAGATCGGCAAAGACAGGGAGTTTGAGGAGTATGTTAGGAAGAAGATGTTGGAAGAGAAGAGATCGCCAGATGTGATAATCGGACAGATAAAGGTGAAGGGAATAAAGTTTGAAGGAATGGTGTGTGCGAAGACGTTGTATAATTATGTAGATAAAGGAATATTTACAGGAATAAGTAATAAAGATTTGTTGCGTAAGGCAAAAAGAAAAAAGCAAGGATATAGACGAATAAGAGTGAGTGTAAAGAATAGGTTTGGCAAGAGTATAGAAGAGAGACCAAGGGAAGTAGCGAATCGTGAAGAGCATGGACATTGGGAATGGGATTGTGTAGTGAGTGGTAAGGGAAAAGGCAAAGCAGCGTTATTAACGATGAGTGAAAGAAAGAGCCGAGAAGAGAAGATCTATAAGTTAAAAAGATGTACTCAAGAGGAAGTGCAAAAGGTGATGAATAAGCTAGAAAAAGAGTATGGAGAAGAGTTTAAGGAGAAGTTTAAGAGTGTGACGTTTGATAATGGGAGTGAATTTTTAGATTGGGAAGCGCTGGAAAAGAGTGTATTAAAAGAAGATGAGAAAAGAACAGCGGTATATTATGCACATCCGTATAGCTCGTGGGAAAGAGGGACGAATGAGAACCAGAATGGAATGATTAGAAGGTTTATTCCCAAAGGTAGTGATATAAGTAAAGTGAGTGAAAAAGAGATCAAAGATATAGAAAATTGGATGAATAATTATCCAAGAAAGATCTTGGGATATAAAACAGCAAATGAAGTAGTAAAAGAACTTACAGGTAACAAAAAAGAATTTTGTGGCAATTTGTCGCAATAAGAGTTACAATTCACCCTTTAAATCAAGCTTCTTAAAAAAAACTTCCCAAAACATGGCTCATGCTATATAATAATACCTCATATATAATAGATTACTATTATATATACAAATAAAAGGCTAATATGAGTATAAAAGATTTTAAGTATGGTCATAAAGGATGT
>JAGYMU010000089.1 GCA_018399995.1 Halanaerobiales bacterium
TTTTTTTCCTGCACCCACTGCTCTTAATGCCAGTCCAAGAGCTGCTGTAGTCTTACCTTTACCATTACCAGTATATACATGCACCATTCCGCGCATCAAATTCCTCCTTAATTTGTGTCTAACTACTATTATATATAAAAGATAAACTATAGTACAGCAGCAGAGTGATTTTTAATTGAATTTTAATTATCAAAGTAACAATATAAATATAAGTTATACTGTCTTCAATTTTTTTATAAATCTTCTTTTAATTGCTCCTCTTCTTTTTGATAAAACTGAAATCTATTCATTAATTCCTTTGTTCTAGCACCTGTGATGGTCAAAGAGAATAGTGTTTATTAAAAAACTGATTTTAAGCAAAAGATAAGCTGTGATTTTCCAGACATTTAAAAACCGCAGAAATTAATCTGCGGAATTAAAATTTTTATATAATTACCTTCTACCACCAAGAATATTTACAGCTCTATTTCTGGCATTTTCAATATGCTCAAGCATTTTTTTCTTAGTTAAATTTTTATCACCACTCTTTAGAGCTTCTAAAATTTCATAATGTTCTTCAATAACTTTTGCTTCTTTTTCTTTTATCATACTCTGCTTAATACTTTTAATAATGATAATCGCGTATTGCTCTCTTACTTTCTTTATCAACTGAGTTAAATAACTATTATCATATATATTAAAAAATATTAAATGAAATTTTTCATCCATTTCAAAATGTTTGAATATATCATTCTTATCATAAAAATCCTTTTGTTTTTCTAGATAATACTCAATGCTTTTTATATCTTCTTCATTTAGTTTATTAAAAACTTTATCTAAAACAAATATCTCCATACATTCTCTAGTTTGAAAAATTTCAATAACATCATTTTTGGTATAATTTGGTATGAAATATCCAATATTAGGTATGCTGTTAAGGAGTCCTTCTCTTTCAAGACTTTGAAATGCTTCTCTAACAGGTGTAATACTCATATCTAGTTTTTCTGCTGTTTTTCTTAAACTGATATGTGTTTCTTGATCTTCCTCAATGATTATCTCTTTTATTCTATTATATGCTTTTTCTCTCAGTGGTGTTTCAACTTTAATGATCATCCCCTCCTTTATGAGCAAAATATTTTAATATTTAACTATATTTTACTATATTATTAAATATAAATGCAAATAAGCAGCCCTAATTTTATACTTTAGCAGATGTATGATTAAATTTTGACAAAAAATAATAGCTGATAATTATAAATATAAAAATTACTACACCTAATAAAAGCCAGCTTAAATTATATGAACTTTTTAGATCAGCAATCAAACCAAATACAGGTGGCCCTGAAAGCAGACCAATCCGAACAAAAACAAGTGATAAACCAACACCCAAACCTGTATCTTCTTTCCCAACTTGTTCTGATACTGATGAGAAATATAAACCCTGCCAACCTCGAGCTGATAAACCCAGTAAAAATGTTAAAATTAATATTATAATTAAAGATGGGTTATAATTACTTAGAAAATAGAATGAAAAGGATACAACACTTATAATGACTCCTATACATAAAAAGCCTATTCTTTTAATATCTTTAAATACCTTATCATTTATAAAACCCCAGAGGGGTCTACCCACCATACTTCCTATTTGCAGAGACATAAAACCAAGTCCTGCAGTGATTTCTGAAAACTTATAATCTATATATAGAAAAAGTGTGAGATGAGTAACTACTATACCAGACGCAAAACCAAACATTATTCCCAAAAAACAGAGTACTAATAGATATTTATTTTTTAAAAATATAATGATATCTTTAAAAAGAGAATTTCTCTTTCCCTTATCTATATTTTTATCTTCATTTTTTCTTGTTTTACTTGATTCCTTATCAAAATAACTAAAGTTAAATATAATAGCTGTTATGAAAAATAACAAAGCTAAGAAAATTATATCTGTTCTCCAGCCAAAATTTTTCCCTACCCAGGGAAGCAGGACTGCACTTATTATACCTCCAATTGGATATCCCAATGTCATAATCCCCATTGCAGTTGATCTTTGTTTAATCGAAAACCAATCAGCTATACCTTTACTGCTTGTTGGTAAGATAATACTGAAACCCAGTCCTGTTAAAAAAGCGAATAATATTATAATTTCAAAATGGGGTGCTAAAGAATGCATAAAAATAAATAATCCCATTAGCCCTAAACCCCAGAGCATACTTTTTTTCACTTCCCAATAGTCAGCAATTCGACCTGAAAATATTGTAACCCCAGTAGAACTAAAATACAAAAATGTTGAATATAGTCCAACCTGTGTTCTTGTTAAATTGAATTCAGACTGAATAAATGGAAATAAAGTCATTATTCCATTTCTATAAACACCTGTAACTATACCTACAAATGTAATAATTAATAAAATCTTATAATTATATGTGTCATTAACATTTTTGTTTTCCACAATCTATTCCTCAGTTCTTAAAAATTTAAAAACTTCACTATTTTTTACAATACTTAATGAGGATTTAATGGTAATGATTAAAATATATTTGATGGAACTTGAATAAGAGAAAAAAATGTATAAACAAAAACAATAATTATTAATGTAGTTATAAGAGATACTTTCCAGGAACCTGGACCTAAAAAATATATAGATAAAGATAAAAATAAAAATGAAGAGATAAAAAATCCCAATTCTAAAAGTAGTAAAAAATATCCCCAACATATAAATAAACTAATAACTACATAAATTAAATTTTTGAAATCGAATTCTTCTAAACTTTCTGGTACTTCATTACTATAAGTATTTACCGCCATTCCTATACAGAAAATCATAGATAGAATTAAAATAGCTTTTGGAAAAAAACCAGCAGTTATTCCATCTCTTGCTGTTTTTTGACTCCAGTCCATATTATAAGTGTAGATTAACAAAATTAAAAATATACTCAATAAAATTATACTTATAACTTTATTAGTAAATTTAAAATTACTAAAAATTTTAGAACCCATAATTTTTCTCCTTTATTTAATAATAGTATTAGATATTTTTATAAGTTATTCTTCTTCCAGATCTCCAGTTATTTTTTTGCTTTTATCTTTTAATTTAGTAATTCCAATTACTAATATTATAGTTATTCCGAGAAGAGCTTTAGATAACCCGCTGTCAAACATAACTCGATAATCATAATAAGATGTCTGAATAGCTATTCTAAAAGTACGTTCTATTAAAGGGGTTAAAATAAATGCAATGACTAAAGGTGCAGTAGGAAATTTAGCTAAATTCAATAAAAAGCCAAGTAATGCAATCACAAGCATAATAATTACATCATACCTATTATTAGACACTACATAGGTTCCTATAATTGCTAACATAATAATAAAAGGTATCAAAATATATTTAGGCAGCTGGCCTAAACGAGAATAAAATCTTATCATTATATTTCCTACAAATAGATTGACAGCATTTGCAATTATTAATAAAACAAATAACGAATAAATTATAGTTGGATGTAATTCAAACATTCTTGGAGATGGAGTAGCTCCCTGAAATGTTAATGCACTGCCGATTAAAGCTGCACCAACACTTCCTGGTATTCCAAAAACAAGTAGTGGTATTAATGTTGGACCCATGGTTGCATTATTACCAGATTCAGCTGCTGCTATACCTTCTAAAGCTCCTTCACCTATGTTTTCTTTGTTGGGTGAAAATTGTTTAGCAACACCATATGATAAAAATGCCCCACCAGAAGAACCAACTCCAGGCAGCATACCTGCTATACTGCCTACGGTTGTCCCAATTAACATTTCTCGCCAGCAGCCTATGTATTCTTTCCATGTTAATTTGGCAGATGCTTTACTAAAAAGAGATTTAATAATACTAAGATCCTGTTTTTCTATTTCTTCATTTTTTCTTTTTCTTTCTATAATATCAAAGAGTTCTTCTATCATTTTACTAACTGCAAACAAACCAATTATCATAGGAATAATTGGAATACCATCTCTTAACCACCAAAGATTAAATGTAAGCCTTGGAACTAATGAGACTGGATCAGAACCTATAAGAGCTAACAAAACACCTATACTACCACTAATCAAACCTTTAAATATATTTTTTCCACTTAAAGTTCCTATTAATATAAAAGCCATAAACATTACTAAAAATCGTTCCGTAGGGCCAAATTTTAGTGCAACAACTGCAAGAGTAGTTGCCAAAACAATAGTAATAATATCACTTAAAGTATCACCTGTCACAGATGCATAAAGAGCCATCTGCAGTGCCTTTCTTCCTTCTCCTCTTTTCATCATTTTATAGCCATCATATACAGTTGCTGCTGCTGCTGGAATTCCAGGAGTTGAAAACGTAATAGCAGAAATAGAACCACCAAAAGTAGCTCCCTTATAAACACCTATCAATAAAGCTAATGCAGGCCCTGTATTCATATAATAAGTTAAAGGTAACATTAATGCCATTCCTGTACTGATTGCCAGTCCAGGTAAAGCTCCAACTGTTACCCCGACAAATACCCCCACAAAGAGCCACCATAGAACTTCAAATGAAAATATTACTGCCATAATTTCAGGAATTAATTCATAAAATTCTATCTTAATTACCCCCTTGTCTATAAATAACTATGTAAATTATGATTAAAGTCATGTTTGGCAGAATCAATTCTGCCAAACATGCTTAAATCAATTATTCGTCTTAAAATCTATAGATCAATATTTTCCAAAACTCTTCTTAATTCTTTAGCTTGATGGTTATAGATTTCTTCTACCTCTTCTAAAGGTACCCAAACAGGCTTTTCTCCCATACTTTTCATCATACTCTGAAAAGAAGGAGATTCAATCATTTCTCCAATAGCTTTGTTAGCATATTGAACTATTTCATCTGGTGTATCTGGATGCATTCCCATCCATCTTATTGTTGAAAAGCCGGTATAACCTAAGTCAGCTGCACTTGGTACATCTTCAAATTTTGGTAGATCAATATCTCTAATACCTGAGTTTAATACAGCTACAGCATCACCACTTTCCATCAATGGTGCAGCAACAGCTGGAGGCGGGATGGCAAGATCAATATGTCCACCAAGCAGATCGGTTATAGCTTCACCTGTTGAGTCATAAATTACTAAATTAGCTTCTAAACCTGCCTGTTCCAAGACTGATGTAGTTCCTATTGATACCCCTAGTGCAGATCCTATTGTCAATCTTCCTGGATTTTCTGTTAGATAGTTTTTTAGACCTTCCCAGGTACTCCATTCTTTATCTGGTAATGCAATTAAAACTGGATTTTGAAAGTTGTAAATTGCTACAGGTCTTACTTCTTCGGGAGTATAGGGTGCAGAACTAGAATCCATAATAGGTGCAATTATATTAGACATTCCTGTAGACATTATAGTATAGCCATCTGCTGGACGATCAAGCATCTCTTTCCATCCCACCATACCTGATGAACCTGGAATATTTACAACACTCCAGGGTTGACCATAGTTTTCTATTGCAACTGTAGATAAAGCCCTTGTCCACTTATCAGTTCCACCACCAGCACCCCAAGGTACAACAATCTGGATTGTTTTATCGGGATACTCTTCTGCTAAAACTGCTCCAGTAAATGTAAATAAAGTTCCAAGTAATAAAATTAGCAAAATACTTACGGTCAATCTTTTCATTATTTTCCCCCTTTAAAATTGAAATGCAATCATAAACTTATTCTTTATACCTTTTTCTATATAAGGGCCTTATATCTTCAATAGAAGCACCATTTTCAATTAATTTTCTCATCTCTTCTTCGGATTCATCAATATGTTTTATTTTAGCCAAAACTTCTTCCACTTTTTCAGGTGGAACTGCACAAATACCTGAATCATCTGCCAATATCAAATCCCCTGGTCTAACAACGATATCATGAACTGTTACAGGACCATTTATTTCAACAGCTTCGATTCTAAATTTACCTGTTTTAGGAGTTCTTCCAGAGCTCCATACGGGATAATCCTGTTCTTTTATAGTAGGAACATCTCTTACAGAACCATATACTACTGCACCAACAAGACCACATGATTTTGCAACAGTACATGACTGGCCTCCCATATTCGAAACATCAAGATTACCACCAAAATCGCTGACAATAATATCTCCAGGTTCAGAAATATAATAAATATCACGAGTAGCCATTCTAATAAAATCATTATCAACATAACCTTTATATGGACTTTTCTTTTCAGGAATATTTCTTAGAGTAACTGCAGTACCAGCTATTTTTTTGCCTGGTATAATTGGTGATAAATAAGAAGCTGGAACTACTGTATCTATCCCTAAAGAATCAAGAACATCAGAAACTATAGAAACTACATCTTTAATCTTTAAATATTCTTCGATAATTTCTTTTTCTATCCTGGGAAATTTAATTTTTGTAAATTTTTCTTTTGGCACTAAACCCCATATTCTACCTTCTTTTTTATATTCTTCATATTCCTTATCAATATTGCTGATTTTTAATCCCTCCCCTTCAACTTGAAATTAACAATCATCCCTCCTTATTAATTTATTTTATTACAGTAATATAAAGGTGTTATAACACTGTTATATTTATTATATAATATAACAAATTTTTAGAATTGTCAAAAAAATTTAAATAACTA
>JAGYMU010000009.1 GCA_018399995.1 Halanaerobiales bacterium
TAATATTCTTTTACTTGAGTTCTAGCCTCTTTTTTTAATTCTATTCCCTCTTGAATATTTTGATTATATTCTTTAAAACGAAATACATTTATTTTACCATATTCTCCTCCGATGCTTTTGGCCCTAGAAACAAAATATTCCTGCAGCTTGGGCAGAAGAAGATATTCTTTTAAACCAGCTCCCATTAAAACAGCTTGCAATTTTTCTTTATCAGAAACCCCTTTTGGTAGCCTTTTTAATTCCTCTAATGTTATGGTGAAAATCTGTTTATATGTAAAGCGATCTACTTCTGAAAAAATATTCTGACCTGTAAATTTTCCGTCATTTATAATATTAACTTTAGGATTAGCATAACCTTCTATTAGAAGATTATATCTATTTTTTTCATCAGCTAATATGGCCTCAATACCATATATACTCCGGGCGGGAGGTAATTCATTACTTTGGGGAATACCATAACCTATATACCGCAAAACTTGTAATAATGTAGTTTTGCCTGCTCTATTTCCGCCTCCGATAATATTAAATTTGGGATTCAAATTATTTAACTCTGAATTATTTAAGATGCCAAAATCCCTTATAAAAATATTTTCATAGCGCATCATAAATCCCTTCTTTCGATAAACTCTTTCATGATAAGGAATTTTGATTGCTCAAATAGTTCTGTAAAAATCTGTTCATCAAGTTGAAATTCCTGTGGGTCTTTATTTTCTATATCCACTTTGGAATTCCATATCCTGCCAAGATCATTTTTTAATTTTTTAATTTCTTCTTCATCATTTTTTAATTCTTCAAGAAAGTTAAAAAAACCTTTAAAGAACGGATCTTTTTTTATTAATTCTTCCATATTTTCAATATATTTAGAACTTCGATTAACAATACCATTAATAAATAGTGAAGGAACTCTATTCAGATATAATGAACTTAAATTGTTTAATATATCTTCGGTAATTTCTTCTTCCTGCTCCTGCAGTAATTCATAGATTTTAATCTTGCCTTTTAGTATTATTCTTATAATATAACCTTTTATATCTTTACTTAATGTTTGATAAAACTCATCTAATTCTTTTTTTAATAATTTATGTAAATCCGAAATGTTATTTATTTCTATTTTATCAAGATCAACTTCAAATCTTCTATAAACATAATCTGAAACTTTTTTAAAGTCATAATAACAGTTGTCTGGCTCAAGATGCACCATAAAATAACCGCCAGGCCCTACTTCCCCCATATCCCGGCCTTGAGGTATACCTGGATATATTATATAGGGATTTTTCCCATTTATAATCTGCTTTTTATGAATGTGACCAAGTGCCCAATAATCAATGCTACTTTTTTTCAGTAAATCAACTTTTGAAACCGGAACATAATTCTTATTGTTTAAATCAAGTTGAGTGTGTAATAATGCTATATTATATACTCTTTGATCATCAGCTGTATAATAAGTACTCATTTTTCTGTTTTCAGAACTGCTTCGATAAGATTGTCCTAATATGCGGGCAATTAATCTGTCATCTCTATGTACTATAAAACAACTTGGCTGTTCAGAATCACAGATATGCACATTCTTAGGCAAATTTAATAACTCACCTTCGTTACGATAAGGATCATGATTACCATTAATCATATATATATCAATATTTTTACGATCTAACCTTTGACTCTGCTCAACAAAAAAACGGGTGGCCCTAACTGAACGAGAATCACTGTCAAAAATATCCCCGGCTATTAGAACAAAATCAACATCTGTTTCTATAGCATCATCTACAATTTTTTTAAAAGAGTTGTATACAGCATCATTATAATCTTTTGTCTTTAAATCCTTGTATTCTTTATTTATTTGAATCCGACTTCCTAAGTGCAAATCTGCTGTGTGTATAAAGTCTACTGCCGGCTTCATATACTATTCTCCCCTTTTTTTAATTACAATTACTTCTGGCGGATTTTTCTTTTGATTAATAAAATTATAATGTAAAACATTATATATTTTATAATCTAAATCAGCAGCAAAATCTAAGACAGCCTCCTTTTCTTCTTGTCCACCTGGATGTTCAGAATAACTCACAAGGACAATAAGACCCTTATCAGCCAAAACATCCAATGCTTTATTTAATGAATTAACCGTTGTTTCTTTTTCTGTCTTTATGTTTTTATCAGACCCCGGTAAAAATCCTAAATTATAGATGATTCCATCTGCTTTTTTATTAACATATTCTGCAATCTTTTGATGATCATCCTGTATAAATTCAATCTCAATTTTTTTATCTGGGGATGCGAATTTATCTTTTGTAATCTTAATTGCTTCTTTTTGAATATCGAATGCATAAATTTTACCATCAGCATCTAAATGTTTAGATAAAAACAAAGTATCCTTTCCTCTGCCACAGGTTGCATCAACCAAAACTTTATTTTGTTCTAAAAAGTTACTGAAAATCCAATGCGAAAACTCTACACCCTGCATTAACTCCATAATATCATCTCCATAAATTCTAATTATATATTATTATTTCTATAAAGATAACAAAACACCTGTTTGTTTTTCAACAAAATATAAAGGTTTCTAATAGTTAAAATTAATAATAGATCATCTTATTATTTGTTAATTTAGCAAACACAAATTATATTTTATCTAACTTGAGATTTAATATGTATATAGGATCTTATTCTTATCAGCTATATATAAAGTTATAAAACATAAAAACCGGAGAAAAATCATTGATAGAAAAACTTACCTGCTTGCATTTTATATATAATTTTTTTATATATTACATCAAAAAAGCCCTGAAGTAATTCTGCTTTCTTAATATTTTTATCTTTTAGACCCCTACTTCTATTACTTTTTTTTAGCTTTCTGATAAAACAAATTAATTTGCTGCAAAATATTATATTTTTTTAAATTTCAATTTTTCCCATAAATTAAAAACCTTCAGATATATTACTATTATAATAAAAAAACTGCCAGGACAATGCCCCTGACAGTCTCATAGTCTTCTTTTAATATCTAATTGTTAAAAGAAAAAACCATTAGTTATTAAAAGATTGTTAATTATATCTTCCCTATAATTAGTACTATCGAATCTGTAATTATTTCTGTTCCTTTTAGACTTTTTCTTATAAATTTTGAACATCTCAAATGCCCCCTTTTGTTTATATATTAGGAAACATCCTCGCTACAAATCTACTTTGTCAATTTATATTAATTGTCTACTACTCTATATATCTCTAATTCTTGGCTATAGTATAACGCATAAATTATTATAATGCAACATTTATTTTAAATATATTTTATGTGTTCTTTGCAAGGTTTAATGCACGGTTTTTTGTTTAGATTTATATGTTTTAGGTTTTAAGATTCTTCCCTTTTAAAAGGGAAGAAATTTTTTTGAACTTGTACCTTCTATATTTTATTAAGTTGGACATTCTTTGTTTTCAAAATAATAGTTTGCTGTTTGAAAGTTGAATATCTTTCTAGGATAAGTATTTATAAATACCTGGATCTCCTTTACCGCTCTCCTAGTCAGTCCTTTAAAACTTGTTCCCTTCGGTAAAAACCTTCTGATCATCTTATTAATATTTTCATTCGTCCCTCTCTGCCAGCTACTGTATGCATCACAATAATACTGCTTTGTCCTTGCTAAACTACTTTTTGTATATGATCGTTCTATACCTTTATAATCTTTAAATTCTGACCCATTATCAGTTGTGATCGTTTTAAATGTCTCTCTGAAATTCACTACTCCAAATCTTCTTTCTATCCTATCTAAACCTTTTATCACTGATTCTTTGGTCTTATCTGGTATTAATTCAATAACCTCTTTCCTGGTCGCTCTCTCGCTTAAAACAAGCAAAAAGGGGTCTCCTTTGCCTTTCTTGCCTTCTACTAAGTCCATTCTCAGATCTCTTATCACAAGCTTTAGGTCGATCTCTAATTGTTCTATCTTTCTTTTGCTTTGTTGTTAATCTACTCTCTTTTTTTCTCACTTTTTTCTTTTTATATTCACCATACACTAGATCCTCTCTATCTACTAATAAAACACCCTTATCTATATAATTATATATTGTCTTCCAGTGGATATTAATTTCAAACTGATTACTTCGATCTATCTTTTGAGATATTACTTCTGGTGAGTAATTTCCTTTTATCTTTTCTTCTATATATTTTGCTAATTCAGTATGCTTCCCTATTTTTAATTTCGGTCCTTTTGATGTGCCATTAACATCATATATCTTCTGAGACAATTCAGGTACATATTCTTCACGATAAGTTAAATCACTATTTTTTAGTTTGACCAGGCCTCTTTTTATCTCTCGACTTATTGTTGTTCTATGACATTTGATCTCTTGAGCTATTTCAGTATAATTTTTATCTTGTTTGTTGTATAAATGAGCTATTATATATTTTTCTTCTAGATTTAAATGTTCACCTTTTTGTCGATCTGTGTTATAATTACTTTGACACATATTCTGATACCTCCTCGATGTTTTGCGTAATACTCAACATTATATAGGAGGTACAGGGTATGTGTCTATTTTTTTTATCCTTCCGTGCATTTAATTATACAATACTCCTGATATTTTTTATTTGAGATTTTTAAAAAAATATTATTAACTATATAAAAAAATGGTACCCCTAGCAGGAATCGAACCTGCGCACTCGGCTCCGGAGGCCGACGCTCTATCCACTGAGCTACAGGGGTATATAATTTAACTTTCTATAAATATCAAAGATGTTTTTCCCATTGTTTATATAATTTATCAAGATCATTTTTGATAGTCTGATGTTCTTTTTTTAAAGAATTTAATTTTTTGAAATTATCTATATTTGCCTTCTCTGTCATCTTTTTTTCTAATTCAATAATTTTATTTTCTTTTTCACTTATTTCTTTTTCTAATTTTTTTAAGCTTCTTTGCCTTCTTCTTTCTTTTCTCTCTATTTCTTTCTGTCTATAGTAATAATTATCCTTCTCTTTAACTTCTTTTCTTGACTTATCTTTTCGGTTTTTAATCTGTTGATTTAATTCTTTTTTCTTTTCTTTATAATAATCATAATTTCCATAATATTTTATTAGTTTTTTATCTTTCAGTTCATAAGTATAATCAATAATCTTATTTATAAAATAACGATCATGGGAAACAACCAGGATGGTTCCTGGATAATCCTTAAGCACATCTTCTAAAACTTCTCTGGAGGGTAAATCAAGATGATTAGTAGGCTCATCCAAAATTAAAAAGTTATTGTCCTGAATCATTAATTGTAAAAGCCTTAAACGACTTTTTTCTCCACCACTTAAGTTTTTTACCTTTTTATATACTTCTTGATCACTAAATAAAAAAGCTCCCAAAGCATTACGTGCTTCACTAATCTTTAATGAACATTTATTTATTAAAACATCTATTAAATTATCTTCTGGATCAAAGTTTTTAAACTCCTGTCGATAATAACCCATCTTTACACTGGCTCCCAATTTTACATTACCTTCATCTGCTTGAGCATCTCCATTTACGATGTTCAGTAAAGTACTTTTACCAGATCCATTTGGACCAATTATTACGGCCTTATCCTGCCAGTATAAATTTAAACTGAGATCTTTTAGAAGGGGCTGTTTATCAAAAGACTTTTTTAGTCTTTCAACCTTCAATACTTCATCACCACTTCTTTTATTAAAATTAAGTTCCAAATTCATTCTTTTGCCATAAAGAGTGGGCTTCTCTTTTTCATCAATTCTGTCCAATCTTTTCTCCATGGCTTTTGCTCTTTTAAACATCTTATCGCTATCTCTAGATCTGCCCCAAACTCTTAATTGATGAATAGCTTCTTCCAATTTTTTTATTTTTTTTTGCTGGTCTTCATACTCTTTCATCTTTATTTCATATCTTCTTTTTCTTTCTTTTAAATAATAACTATAATTCCCATTATACCTCTCTGCTCTCCCATTATTTATCTCGATAATTCTTTCTATAACTTGATCTAAAAAATATCTATCATGAGATATAATAATAACCGCGCCTGGATATTTTATTAAAAACTCTTCCAACCACTGAATAGAATTTATATCAAGATGATTAGTAGGCTCATCTAATAATAAGAGATCTGGTTCTTTTAAAAGTAATTTTATCAAACCCACTCTAGATTTTTCTCCACCACTTAAATATGATATTTTCTTTTTTAGATCTTCTTTATTAAAGCCTAGTCCACAGGCAACCTGGGTAATCTTATTTTTATATTCATACCCACCTTTTATTTCATATTGATGACTTAACGAGCTATACTTCTCCATTAATGCATCAAGTTTATGATGCCCTTTATCATCCTTATTGAATGTACTTATTTGTTTTTCCAGGGTTTTTAATCTTTCTTTTGTTTTTTCCAAATCAGCAAATACGGTAATCAATTCTTTATAAATTGTATTACCAGGAGTAAACTCCGGTATTTGGTCTAATAATCCAATATTTAAATTGTTTTTTAAGGAAATATTCCCAGATTGGTAATCTTCCTGTCTTTTTATTATCTTAAATAAGGTTGTCTTACCAGAACCATTTTCTCCTATTAAGGCAACCTTCTCCCCCTCATTTATTGAGATTGAAAAATCATCTAAAACTTGATGTGTCCCGTAAGATTTTGATATCGAATTTATATTAACTACAACCATAATTATCCTCCGCTACCAGTGTTTTATAGTATCCAAGTCCAATCTTTTAAAGAATTCCTCAAATAAATCTTGATATTTTTCTTCTAGCAAAATATGATGATTTCCAATAGGATTATTTAGAAAATAATCGATATCATTATCATTAAAGTCAACCAATATTTGGGTTCTGCAGGCAAATTCACTATTTAAATTGTTTATTAAATCTGCATTTTTATATACTACATGCTGCAGTTTCGAACCTCCTATTTTAAATAATGTTAACCCGCCTTTCTTAAGTTCACCCTGTACTCCAACTCCTATGCCAGATTCAAAGTGAGATCTAATTATATAGTTCTCAACGGCTTCAGTGGCTATAGTGCAGTGTGCAAATTTTACTTTATTTTGATGAATATTTAAAGAAACTGGGTTGGCCATAAAAGGAAGTTTACCTGTTAAATAATAGGCAATCATCATAGATATTGTAGCAGGTACATCTCCCTCACAACCTGCAATGATGCCTTCATTATTTAGTAAAGAAAGAGCCAGACAACCTGTAGTTTCTAACTCAGTAACCAGATCAAAACACCTGATGGTAAGTGAGTTTAAATTATATTTCTCGACTATGTTTTTCAAAACAAAATATACCTTAGCAGCCTGAATTATATCATATTGGGAGGGCTCTTCAGTAGATATTGCTTTGTTAGTAAATTTATTTGTTAGTTCAACAACCTGTTCATCATCTATAATCTTGAAATTTTCTATTACTTCTTCTATAGGTATTTCTATTACTTTTAAACCCCATTTTTCTTCAACCACATTTTTATCTATATGGCTATCAATTAACCAATCAGAAGGTCTACCGATTAAACCTAATCTGCTATTTTTAATTTTTTCTTTTGTCTCATCTATTTTTATGATAGTCTTTAAACTATCAACAATATCATCAGGTTGACCATGCAGTATTTTGCCTTTATCACCCTGAGATTTTACCCAGCTTAAAATTTCCATAGAAGCAGCCAAGGAGTTGTGCAGAGCAGATGCAATCAAAATAACAGGTTTTTTTAATTCTTCATAAATTTCTTTAAATAAATTTTCAGTACCACCGGTTTTTACAAATACAACTATCAAATCATATTCTTCTTTTTTTGCTGAAAGAAGGGTCTCTTTATCAATTTTTTCAATATTTATATCATGAGTGATTTCTCTAATGAAATTATCTAGGGTTTGGGTTATCCTTTTTTCGTCATGAATTACTGACAAAAGAGAATACATACCTATCTTCATTTTATATCATCCTTTTTGATTTTATTTAGGAAGTTTATAAATAGGATCTTCTATATTCTTCCTATAAATTACAAATACATTGCCAATAACCTGAACATAATCTGCTCCCATTCTATCACATACTTCATCTGCAATCTCATTATTTTCTAATAGAGAATTATCTAAAACTCTAATTTTAACTAACTCATGGTCATCTAAAACTTCATCTATTTTTTCATAAACAGCCTCACTTAGTCCTTCTTTTCCAATATGAATATAAGGTTCTAATTTATTTGCTTCAGCTCTTAAATAACTTCTTTGTTTACCTGTTAACATTATTATTTACCGGCTTTATCTCAAAAAAATAAACCGATAAACTTTCACCTCCTACAATTTGGTATTGAATCTTCAATTATATAATTTAACATTCATCAAGTTGAGAAACATATGGTTTAATATCTATTATTGGAGTTTTATCGATAGCATCCAGTCCTTCAACAAAAAGGTGATTCTTATCCCGTCTAAGAAGTTTAACAGTGGTAACTGCAATTGAATTTGGTCTATGAGGACTTCTGCAGGCAAAAACACCCAGCTCTTTTCCATGTCGTTTACCTTTTAATTTAAAGTTATTTGATTTATGAAGATAAAAAACAACCTGCAGACAATCATTTTCTTCAATTTTATATAAGCCTTCTGAAAATTCTTCATAAATAATTATTTGACTGTTTTTTTCTCTAATTTTAGCTGGTTTGACCGGTTCTTTAAAATCATTTTTTACAATACCTACAGCTTTAAACTGAAACATATAAACCCCCTATTTGCTATTGTATATATTCAAATTCTATGGGGCCTATTAAAACAGTATCCCCATCTTTAATTCCTTTTTTTCTCATCATCTTATCCAGTTGATGATGCCTAACAATTCTTAATAATCTCTGTACAGATGCATCATTGTTAAAATCTGTCTTTTCTAATAATTCCTCTATTAATTTCCCTTTTATCTCATATTTATCTTCAGCTAACTGTTTAATAAACATTTCATTATCCTTTTCAAATTCAGGTTTGATTAATACATTTTCTTTAGCTTTTATCTTTCTATCCTGTTCGGGCAGTTCTTCTAATTTCTGACCAATTCCATATTTTAAGTAATCTACACCCCGACCGGTTACTGCTGATATAGGATAAACTTCATAACCTCTATTTTCTAATTCATTTTTGACTTCATCTAAATTATCTCTGGCTTCTTTTAGATCAATCTTATTTAAAACAACAATCTGTGGTAAGTTAAATAATTCAATTTTATACTCTTTTAATTCCATATTTATCTTTTCAAAATCTTTAATAGGGTCTCTACCTTCTATTCCTGAAACATCAATAATATGAACTAATAGTCTTGTACGTTCTAGATGCTTTAAAAAATCATAACCTAAGCCAACTCCCTGGTGAGCGCCTTCGATGATTCCCGGTATATCTGCCATTACGTATGACTTATATTCACCATATGAGACAACACCAAGATTGGGTTTTAATGTAGTAAAGTGATAAGAGGCAATTTCAGGCTTTGCAGCTGATACTTTAGAAATTAATGTTGACTTCCCCACATTAGGATAACCAACTAAACCAACATCTGCAAGTAGTTGCAGTTCGAGTCTGATTTTAAGCTGTTCACCTTTTTCACCATTTTCAGCAAATTTAGGAGCCTTGCGCGTAGATTTTTTGAATCTTGCATTTCCCCTTCCTCCCTTACCTCCTTTTGCTACTACAAACTGTTGCCCATTTTTTTTTAAATCAACCAAAAGCTGATTATTATCATCATTATAGACCAATGTACCGGGAGGAACAGCTAAGTGCAAATCTTTTCCATCTCTTCCTCTCTGGTCTTTACCACGGCCATGACTGCCATTTTCTGCTTTATAAATATTTTTATACTTAAAGTCAGCTAAGGTATTTAAACCTTCATCTACTTCTAAAATGATATCTCCACCGTTTCCACCGTCTCCTCCATCAGGTCCACCCATAGCTTCGAATTTTTCTCTTCTAAAACTTACAACACCATTACCACCATTACCACTTTTTACTTTAAATACTGCCTCGTCTACAAACATCTGTATCACCTGCCCTGCTCTTAATACAATAAAACCCCCAGCACTATAAGCACTGAGGGGTAATTTAAAAAATTATAATTAACTAACTAAAACTTCAACTTGATCTTCTGTATAAACACTAATTTGACGGGATTTTTTCCCTTTTCTTTCAAATTTAACATAGCCATCTACTTTTGCAAAAAGGGTATCATCTTTACCTCTTCCCACATTTAATCCAGGTTTGAATTTAGTTCCCCTCTGACGAACTAAAATACTACCTGCAGGAACAAATTCACCATCAAATTCTTTTACACCAAGCCGGTTCGATATGCTATCGCGACCATTCTTAGAACTTCCAACACCTTTTTTTTGAGACATCAAACTCCCCCCTTTCGAAATCTAGAGTTTTATCTTTATATAATTATACATTAATATTCTCAATTAATACTTTTGTATATGGTTGTCGGTGACCGGTCTTCTTATAATAACGCCTCTTAGGCTTATATTTTAACACAACAACTTTTTTATGTTTATCCTGTTCAATAACTTTAGCCGAAACTTCAGCATCTTTTAAGTATGGTTGGCCAAATTGATGACCATTTTGATCAGAATACTGTAAAACTCTCTCAAATTTAACCTCATCTCCAGGTTCTGCATCAAGTTTTTCAATCTTAATCATTTGACCTTCTTTTACTTTATACTGTTTTCCACCTGTTTTGATTATTGCATACACTAGTATATTACACCTCCCTTTACCTCAGACTCGCCAAAAATTAGGTAGTCCAATTCAAGACATTTCAAACCCATTTTGTGCGGTTTTGGTAAATTACCTTATCTAAAGGTACACATTTTACCGACAATTTATTTTAGCACAGTTTAAACTGATAGTCAAGCCAATCAAGGCATTTAACCACTTATTTAGATCTGTTATTCTATTTTAACTAAGTAACCATTAATACTTTGATTATAACCAAGTAAACCTCACCACCTAAATAAAATATTTAATTGAAGTTTTCTTGGCTGTTTTAGATAAATATTCTGATATAGCATAAATTCAAATACCTTTATTTTTTTATTCAGTTCCATTTTTTATTTTTTCTGCAGTTTCTCTTATATTAAATATAACTTGTTCCGGAGTTTTTACTTCATTTAATATCTGTTTTATACCTTCTAAGTAAGCTTGATAAACTTTTTTATTAATAACATTATCAAGATAAAAACAAGTTTCTTTTGCTTTGCTTACCTCTTTAATAACTTCTAACTTTAAGGAAGTGGCGTTATCTTTATTTACTGCTCCTTTGGTAGTGCTCATTAAATCGGACATTTGAACCCACTCTTTTGACATCTCTAAACTAGTTAAAAATTTAAGAAATTCCATAGCTATTACAGGATTTTCTGTTTCTTTTGATATCATAAATCCTTCCGCTAACCCTGATATAACACTAGGATCTCCTTTACCTTCTTCTATCTCTGGAAAATTAAACACTCCCCAATCATAATCCATACCTTTTAAATAAGCAAATTCCTGAGTATGTAAACTCATTATTGCAATTTCCCCATCCATAAACATACTTCGTTCTTCAATACGATTTAACTTATTTGGATTTTCAATAATATAGGGCCTTAAATTTTCTAATTTTTTTAATGCTTCTAAATATCCTTCGTTCTTAAAACTATTATTATATCCTTCTCTTAGTTTATCTAATCCCATTATCCTCTGATTCAAAATTGAAATATATAATCCACCGTGTAATGAAGTTTTATCACTATATCCTAGTGGTATATATCCTTCTTCCTTTAAGATTTCTAGTGTTTTTATAAATTCACTCCAAGTTTCAGGCACTACTATATCTAATTTATTAAATATCTCCTTGTTATAAGCTAACATACGTACATCTATTGACATAGGAATTCCATATATTTTATCATCATAAGTAAATGAATTTACTGCAGATTCTATAATTTTATCTGACCAAATATTATCTTCATCATAATATTCTGTAAGCTCTAAAACTTGATTTTCACGTATAAATTTATTCCTATATTCTCCTGCCCAAATAAAAAATATGTCAGGAGGATTATCACTTGAAAAAAGCATATTAATCTTTTGTTTGTATTCTTCTGGTGAAAAAACCGTCATTTTAAAAACAACATTGGGATTTTGTTCTTGAAACTGTTTAATCGCATACTCAAAATAACTATTAAAGTTCTCATCCGGCCAACGATGAACGAAAGTAATTTCATCCTCTGCCCGGATAGGTATGTTAAATATAATAATAGTTGATAAGCTTAAAATCATTATTAAACTGATTAAAATAATTTTTCTCATCTCAATCACCTTAAACCTTTTATAATTCTATTGTTCTAATTCGTAATTTTGTTTATTATTTCAAAAATCTAAGTACTAATTCTGGTCTGTCAGTTATATAACCACTAGAATTAATATGAGCACCGATTCTTAATTGCCAGGTTTTATTGATGACATAAGGAAATACAAATAATTTTCTATTATGAGCAAGTGCTAGATTCCAAGGCCAGGTTAAAGTTTCTTTTACTGCCAAACCATGACTACACTCCTCAGCAAGATCAAGCCACCTTTTCCATCCCCTAATACTTAACATATTTTGATTTAGTAATAATACTCTAGTTATCGAAGGGGCTAACTCCTTAAATGTTTTCAAGGTTTTAAGATTAAAAGAAAATATTAATATGTTGCCTTTATCATTTAATTCTTTAGAACTTTTTCTCTGCTTCCCGTACCATTTTTCTCTCTGTAAAATTTCTATTATATCCTTTTCAATACTAGGATATTTCCAAACATCCTTTAAATCCAATACTACTCCTGTAGATTGTTTTCCATGCTCAGCAATTTCTAATAATCTTTCTAAAGTTATAATCTTAAGATTATTATATTCCTCATCAGCCTTATTTGGATGTTTTTCATTAAACCAAGAACCAAAATCTAATTTTAATAATTCATTATATGTAAAAGTATTTACATGATTATTTTGTCTGTCAGGATATATCTCTTCAACATTTGAAGTTCTTTTTAAATTACTATCATGTAAAACAACTATTTTCCCATCTTTAGTTCTGTGGATATCGGCTTCTACATAATCGACTCCCATCTCTACAGCCTTAATAAAGGCTGCTTCAGTCGATTCTGGAGCAATATTAGAAGCGCCTCGATGAGCAATTATTGTAGGATGAGGTAGATTTAAATCTTTTAAGATTTCTTCCCCTTTTTGTGAAGGTCTAATCAGATAATATCCCCCATAGAATAACATAAAAATAATAACAAATATTAATAAAATCATTAAGGTGATCTTCATTATTTACACTTCCAATTATCTCCCTTATTTAAATTTCCTACAAACACCGAACCTAATGACCAGTATCATTACTTGTTTAAATATTTATTAAAAGTTTTTATCTATTATATAGGTTTTTAATATAGAACTTTTTACTCCTCTCATCTGTGAACCTCTCCACCCGAATCAAAAAAAATTTAAATGGAGCTGGATTTAAAGAAATTTTTCCAATCTTTATATAACTTTTTAACAAGTTGTTGTCTGATGCGAGAATGCTAATATTTACAATTAGTTAATATTTTAAAGACAGTCTCATCGTGATTAATCAAAAAAGATTACAAAAAACACTTAGAAAAATATTATGGGAAGTCTGTTTTCTGATCAAAAAATTACCTAATCACTTCAATTAAAGTTGCTATAATTGAAGGGATTAAGGAATACATACAAAACTGAGAAAAGAAAACATCAATTGATCTCTACCCAAATCATAGATTTAAATGAAGTTTTCTTGAAGATCTTTAGATAAATTTTATTCATCAAAGACTATTCTTGTTAAGCAAGTTCTGCCTTAGCGAAAGTACGGTGTACTTCTTTGATAACAACTTCCTCTTTATACTCTTTTAAATGGCCTCCATCTTTAATTATTATTATATATCCTTTAATTCTAGCAATCCCATCATTTTCATTATGCAAATGGGTATCTTCTATATAGACTTCATATTTTTCCCCTTTATTTACAGGTAAAGCCATTCTCTTTAAATCTCGTTTACTTCCCTTGCTGATAATTTCATACTTTTCTATGTGGTAATCATTATTACCCCTTATATAAATATCCATATCTAGCTCTTGTTCTAGCTCATCTAATTTGTCACCACCTGCTCCGATTAAAACTGCAGCCACATCAGGGTGTAGTTCAATTAAAATTGCGTTAACCTGATCATCATTTGAGATAGCTTTTAATCTCCTTATAATGTTCATAGCCATTGTGGTTTCTGACATAACAAGGCCTGTACCATTACAATATGGACAATCTTTTTGAAACAATTCTCCTATTTCTTCTCTCACTTTTTTTCTGGTGATTTCAACTAACCCAAGTTTAGTTAAACCAAGAATAGCTGTTTTGGTTTTGTCTTTAGCCAATTCCTTTTCTAAGGTATCAAGTACATCCTCCTGATTTTGCTGGATCAACATATCAATGAAATCAATTATAATTATTCCACCAATATCTCTTAACCTTAACTGCCTAGCAATCTCTACAGCAGCTTCCAGATTGGTCTTGAAAACTGTATCCTGGAGATTCTTTTTTCCTGTATACTTACCTGTGTTCACATCTATAGATACGAGAGCTTCAGTATTATCTAATATTATATAACCGCCTGACTCCAGCCATACTTTTCGCTGCCAAAGCTTTTCAATTTCGTTTTCAATTTGATAGGTCTCAAAAATTGGGGTCTCCCTCTCATAAAGATATATTTTGTGTTTAGAACCAGGAACACTTGTTTCCGCCAATTTATTAAGTTTTTCATATCCTTTTTCATCATCAATGATAATTTTATTTACTTCTGAAGTTAAATAATCTCTCACAATCTGCTTAATAAGTTCTGCATCTTTATAAATAAGACCAGGGGTTTTAGATTTTTTATAATCACTAGAAATATTTTTCCACAAATGGAGTAAAAAATTAAAATCATTTTCTATAATCTCTTTATCTTTTCCCTCTGTATTTGTTCTTACAATTAAACCATAATCATCTCCAATTAAATCTTCTGCTATTTTTTTAAGTCTATTTCTTTCCTGTGTATCATCTATTCTCCTGGAAATCCCTGTTCTATTTTCAAAGGGCATCAAAACCAAATATCTACCTGGTAAAGTAACCTTACACGTCACTTTTGCACCTTTAGTCCCGATTGGTTCTTTAACAACCTGTACCATAATTTTTTGTCCAGGTTGAATCACCTCTTGAATGGATAGTTCATTATTCCGCCAACTTTTTTCCTGATTCTTATTTAACAGGGGATATATATCACTGATATGGAGAAAAGCGTTTTTTTCTAAGCCTATATCAACAAACCCTGCCTGCATACCGGGTAAAACATCTTTAACTCTACCTTTATAAACATTATATACTATTTGATCATAAGTGTCTCTTTCAAACATGATATCTATTAAACTGTTATTTTCTTTTATTGCCGCTCTTTTTTCCCTTATGCAAGAATTTATTATTATCTGCCTTCTCAACTCTTATTCACCTCTTTTTTTAACACCTCTTTGTTGGTAGGTTTATATAACCTGCCATCTTTTCTAACAAACATACCAAGTCTTTTTATATTCACCAATGGAATTTCTTGAATTAGTCCTTTTGTTTTTAATTTTAGTGCCCTTATAACTTCTTGCGGCCTCACATTACCACTACTGCCCGTGCTTATAGTAAATTCCCAAATGTTATCTTTTAGTACTCTTCCATTATAAATCATGGTAGCCAAATCTATCATCCTATTCTCTTTGTTTCTGCGGAAACGAGTAATCTCTATCTTCTTTTCATTTAAAAAATCATTTAATATTGTTTCCTGTTCCACAGCCTCACTACTAAAAGACATCTCATAACTATAGATAGCTGTATTTACAACTGCCTGTAAGGATTTTTCCTTCTTATCAATAAAGACTCCATCAATTATTTTTAAACCGGATGGTAAACTTTTGTTAATTTGATCTTTGATCAAACCAAGTGATTTTTTTACTTTTAATTCTAAATCAAAATACTCATGAAAGCCAATCACCCCTACCGGCAAGGGCTGTGACATTGAAAATATTATATGTGGATTATACCCCTGTGAATACCTAACTGGTATTTCGGCTCTTCTAAAAGTCTTACGAAAAGTATTCATTAATTCAAGATGTGAGATATATTTGAGCTGTTCTCTTTTTTCATATTCAGCTCTTATATACATTATAATCATTCCCTACTACATCTAAATCAATATCCAGATTAAAACAAATGTTACAACCTTTACATCTGTTAAATCTACAATCAGGAGTTAGTTTGCTTTTTAATGCTTTATCGTACTCTTTTTTTAAAAATTCAGGATCTAAACCCATATCAATGTGATTCCAGGGAAGTATTTCATTCATGTTTCTTTCTCTTAAATAAAAATTCGGATCCAAGTCATTATCAGCAAAAGCATCCAGCCAAATACTATAATCAAAAAAATCTCCCCATCCATCAAAACGAGCACCCTTTTCCCAGGCACTGACTATTACATCTGTGAGTTTTCTATCTCCTCTAGAGAAAATACTTTCCAATCTAGAAAGATCTTCATCATTCCAGCTGAAATTTATACCTTTTCTATTTAATTTGGACCTTAAAAAATAAATCTTTTCTTTTAACTTATCTTTATCAATCATCGCTTCCCATTGAAACGGGGTAGCAGCTTTTGGTATAAAAGTAGAAATACCGACATTGATTCTAATTGGCTTCATACTTTTATTTGCTTTTTTCTTTATCTCTTTGCCTCTCTTTAAAACTGTTTGCACCATATTTACAATACCAATCAAATCATCTCTATTTTCAGTAGGAAGGCCTATCATGAAATACAACTTTATTGTAGACCACCCTTCTTTAAATGCGGCTTCTACTGCTTTATATAAATCCTCTTCAGAAACTCCTTTATTAATAACATTTCTCAGGCGGTCTGTGCCTGCTTCTGGAGCAAAAGTCAGGCCTGTTTTTCTTACCTTTTGAACTTCTTTAGCCAGCTGTACAGAAAAGTTATCCAACCGTAAAGAAGATAGACTAACACTAATTTTTTTATCTTCGTATTTAGCAGTCAAGTCTTTAATTAACTCTTTAATTTGAGTATGGTCAACTGTACTGAGAGATGTCAGAGATACTTCATCATAACCGGTATTTTTCAAAATATTTTCTATCAATTTTAATAATGTTTTCTTTTTTCTCTCTCTTGTCGGTCTGTATGTCATGCCAGCCAAACAAAACCTGCAGCCTTTTGTACATCCTCTAGATATCTCTACAACGGCTCTATCATGCACTATATCCATATATGGTACTAAAAATTTTTCAGGATAAAAAGCCTGATCTAGATCAGATACCACCTGTCTTTTTATACTATCTTTAATACTATTGTCAACTGGTTCAATATTTTTTATAACTCCTTGATTGTTATAATCGATATCATAAAGAGAAGGGACATATATACCGGGTATTTTTGACATCTTCTTTAAAATATCCTTCTTTTTAAGCCCCTTATTTTTTAAACTATTATATCTATTTATGATATCAATCAAACAATCTTCAACTTCTCCAATAAATACAAAGTCAAAGAATAAAGAAACCGGTTCAATATTGCTTACAATAGACCCACCTGCAATTATTAAGGGATCATCCTCTTTTCTTTGAGAACTATAAAAGTTAAGGCCAGCTAAATTGAGGATAGTTAAAATATTTGTATAACTCATTTCATACTGGAGGGTAAAAGCCAAAATATCAAACTCATCAACACTGCGATTGGTTTCCAGTGAAAAAATAGGAAGTCCTTCTTTTCTTAATAATTTTTCAAGATCAGGCCATGGAGAAAATACCCTTTCACAAATAATATTATCTTCTTTGTTAAGCAGATGATAAATGATTTTCAAACCAAGATGGGACATGCCTATTTCATATACATCAGGAAAAGCTGTTAAAACCTTAATCGAATCTTTTTGCCAGTTCTTTTTTATAATATTATACTCATTACCTATATATCTTTCTGGCTTAGAAACATTAATTAATTTATTATATATTTTGTCTCTTACCTTCATCTATTACACCTCAAAACAAAACTTCTTAAAAATGCAGTTTCTTTTTTCTTATATTAATATTTAGAACAATCCCTATTGCTATCAGAGATACTACCATTGACGTTCCCCCATAACTTATAAAAGGAAGCGGAATACCTGTTATAGGCATAACGCCCATCGTCATTCCTATATTTTCTACTACATGGAAAAAGAACATGGCTATTATGCCGCTGACAACCAATTTCCCGAAATTATCCTTTGCCTCTAATACAACTTTAAATAACTGCCAGAACAAAAAGACATAAAGAGCAATTATGATGAAAATACCGATAAATCCAAACTCTTCTCCAATTACTGAAAAAATAAAATCTGTATGTTTTTCCGGTAAGAAATTAAGCTGATTCTGAGTTCCATCAAATAAACCCTTACCAAAAAATCTGCCTGAACCAAGGGCAATTTTTGATTGAATAATATTGTAACCTATACCACGCGGATCAATTCCTGGGTTGATAAAAGCAACCAATCTGTTCAGTTGATATTCTTTTAAAAAAGGCAGGGGTGTATTAAAATATAAGTGGGAGGCAATTACAGCAATTATAGTTAAAAATCCTCCCCCGAAAAAAACATATAAAAATTTTTTGTTTACACCTGCAACATATAACATGATAATTAAAATTGCTAATAATACGAGGGCTGTTCCTAAATCGTTCTCTACAACAATTAAAGAAAAAGGAATTAGAAAATATAAAAATGGTAAAATTAAATCTATTATAGAATCAAATTCATTTTTCCTATCCAATACTGAGGCTAAAACTAAGATCAAAGCAATTTTGGATAGTTCGGATGGTTGAAAATTGATAAAACCTAAATCTAGCCACCTACGACCTCCACTTATGTTAACCCCATACATTCGGGTCATAAATAGGGTAATAATCATTGTCCAAAATATTAATTTGTAGTATTCTTTAAAAACCCTGTAATCAAAAAATTGAATAAAAATCACTATAAATATACCTGTTAGTGTTGCAATTACCTGTTTTTGTAAATAGATTATTCCGTTAGAACCAATTCTATTTATTTCCACAGCACTGCTGATGGCAAAAAATCCAATTATTATTAAAACAATCACTGTTAAAGGTATATAAATATTTATATTTCTATACATTTTTTTATTTAAAAGCATATTTTAATTCCTTTTTTATTTGCGTCTGCTAAGCGGGAAATTAGCAACCATTGCCATCATTTCATCTTCACGATTAATTTCCATTTCAACTTCTCTATCATCCACATCTACATATTTTTTCATTACCTTTAATAAATCTTTTTTCAAAGATTCCATTTCACTTGGTGATAATTTAATTCTATCCTGAACTAATATAAACTGCAGCCTTTCCTTTGCAACATTTTTACTGCCTTTATCTTTTTTCTTTTTAAATCCTAAAAATTCTAATAAACCGATTGTAATTACCCCCTTTGTTTAGGAAAAATTGAATATTCTTTTGATTTTTGAGAACAACGAACTTTCTTGTAACGAAATAAAGTTAACTTCTTCACCTGTTATTCTGCGAGCAATATTTTTAAAGGCCTGCCCTGCTTTAGGATTATCTTTTAGTACAACTGGTTCACCCCTGTTAGAAGAAACAATAATAATATCATCTTCTGGGACAATACCCTTAAGTTTGACAGCTAAGATTTCAATAATATCCTCAATGGTCATCATATCTCCCCTTTTAACCATATCAGGGTTTATCCTGTTTATAATAACCTCTGGATCTTTTATCCCTTCTGCCTCCAATAAACCAATAATCCTATCTGCATCTCTTACAGCTGATACTTCAGGGGTAGTAACAATTAGCGCAAAATCCGCTCCTGCAATCGCATTTTTAAATCCCTGTTCTATTCCTGCTGGGGAATCGATAATTATATAATCTACCTCTTTTTTTAATTCTTTGACCAAGTTTTCCATTTGTTTGGGTTGTACAGCTGTTTTATCTCTTGTTTGTGCTGCAGGTAATAAATACAAATTTTTGTGACGCTTATCTCTAATCAAAGCCTGTTCAAGTCTGCAATTCTCTTCTACTACATCTACAATATCATATACTATTCTGTTTTCTAAACCCATAATCACGTCAAGATTTCGCAAACCAATATCAGCGTCAATTAAACATACTTTGTGTTGCATCATAGCTAATGCAGTTCCTATATTAGCAACTGTTGTCGTCTTTCCAACTCCACCTTTACCTGAAGTTATCACTAATGATTTTCCTGCCAATTTATTCCCTCCATTTTAATATTATTATATTTCAAAATCCTCTACCATAATTTTGCCGTCCTGAATAAAAGCCCTTTCCGGATTAAGTGTTTTGATATTAGAATCTTCCTCAGGCGGCCTAGCGATTTTTTTTGATATTCTCAACTGAGTTGGTTCCAGTTTAAGTGCAATTACTGAAGCTTCAGAGGACCCTCCTCCTGCACCGGCATGAACTACTCCTCTAATCTTACCAAAAACTATAATGTCTCCACCTGCCACAACTTCTGCACCGGGATTAATATCACCTATTATTATTACATTTCCAGATTTCTTTATTTTTTGGCCTGAACGTAATGTCCTTTTTATTAAAGTATTTTCGCCTTCATCTTTTACCTCAATGATATTTTCTTCAACAACATCACTGGTAAAGATTATATTGTTAACATCCTTATATCCTCTTGCTATATTAACTATCTCATTTAATTGATCTATCTTGAAGCTGCTGTTAGCAATATTGATATAAAGGTCTGAACCGGCATAAAAATTTGTGGCTGTATCTACATGATCTTTTAATGCCTTCTTTATATTATTAAATTTAGCATCTGCATCTAATGATAATACTATTCCATTTTTAGCTACTTGAAAAGTTATAGGTGATTTCATAATATCTTGATCCCTTCCTTAAAATTATTATATAATAGACATCTTAATTAGATTCTTCCTCTTTGGAAGAAAATACATCCCTGATATATTCAAATAAATTGCTATTACTGTTTTCTTCTTTTTCATTTGTTTGTTCAGCACCCTGTCCATCTTCCGTTGTAGTATTAGCAACTTCATCTCTTTTTTCCTCTTGCTCAATATTCACATCGAAATATTCTTTAATGATATCTCCAGCAATAGGCAGGGTATAAGTGCTGGAACTACCATTTTCTAAAAATACTAATACCACTATCTCAGGATCATCACTTGGGGCAAAACCCCCAAACCATCCATGGCTGAAGTCCTCAATGCTGGTCTGAGCAGTACCTGTTTTTCCAGATACCTCAATAGGGAAATCCCTGAAAGTACTTCTGGCTGTGCCATATGAAGACATTGTTACTTCTTCCATTCCTTGATGTAAAATATTATATAATCTGTTATCATAATCTAATTCATGTAAGACTTCTGACTTTTGATTAAAAATGACTTCTCCTTCAAAATTTACAATCTCATCTAATATATAAGGCCTAAATAGAGTCCCTCTATTAGCTATTGCTGAAATATAATTGGCCATCTGAATAGGAGTAGTCAATAGATCTCCCTGACCAATTGACAAATTAACTGAATCTCCCGGATTCCAACTCTTAGAATTAGAACTTAAGCCTTCTTCAGGAACCCTACCTTTTTTTTCACCTGGTAGGTCAATATTTGTCTTCTGGCTCAACCCATAATTTATTGCAGTTTCAACCAACTTTTCACCCCTGTACTCCTGATAGAGGTTATAACCCAATTTATAGAATATAATATTATTGGAGCGGGCTAAAGCCTTAGTAAAATCCATACTTCCTTCTCCACCCTCATGCCAGTTTCTAAAAGGTCTGGACCAACCAGGTATATAAAAAAGACCATTTGGATCATTAAACTCTGTTTCAGCCTTGACATTAAGGTATTTGATAGCAGCAGTTCCTGTAACTAACTTAAATAAAGATCCAGGGGGTACTGAAACCATAATATTTCTATCCAGCATTGGTCGTCTGGAGTCACTCGACAATTTAAGATAATCTTCTTCCGATAAACCCGTTGTGAATGTGTTTAGATTAAAATTGGGATAACTGCTCATCGCAAGTATCTTACCATTATTAGGATTTAAAATTATAGCTGATCCACCGATTGGTTCACATCTCTCATCATCTTCTTGAGCTTCTATAATTAATCTCTCAATATGACTTTCTAATATTCTTTCTACCTTTTGCTGAAACTTTAAATCAATATTAAGTACTATATTATGTCCGGGCACAGGATCTTTAACACCTAATTCTTGGACAAATTCACCGAGGTTATTAACCTCAACCTGTCGTACCCCATCAATTCCCTTTAAATATTCTTCATATTCTTTTTCTAAGCCTGATTTTCCCAGCATATCCTGCACATGATAACTATATATGCTCTGTTCAGAATAATAACGAAGTTCTTCTTTGTTTATTTCACCTACATAACCAATCAGATGTGCAGCGAGGTCACCATATACATAGTCTCTAATTGAAGATTCTTTAACTAAAACTCCCGGTAATTCATTATTATTTTCTAATAGTATTACCATGTCCTCTTTTTTTATATTACGCTTTAAAATGAAAGCTCCCTGATTATTTATATTATCCTTACTCAAATTATAATTCTCAAGCAAGTTAGCATATGTCAGTGATGTGTAATTAGCTATATTTTTTAACACTGCATCTATAGAAACTTGAGGGGGAATCTCATTAGGCAATAAATATAGATTGTGAGACAACTTGTTATTAACCATTATTTCTCCATTGCGATCTATAATTTTACCGCGTGGAGCACTAATTGGACGAAAGGAGGTCCTATTACCCTCCGATAAATTATAATAATAATCACCATCTAAAACTTGTAGTTGAAAAGCCCTCACAACTAATAAAATAAATACTATTAATAAAACAATCTTAAAAATTCTTATTTTATCTTCCATAATTTTCACCATAATTAAATAATTTGTAAAGCATAAAGTATAATACAGCACCTAAAACTGCATTATATAATGAACTGGGCAAAATTACAGTTTTAAAACTTGCCCAGTAATCAATATTAAATATGAGTTCTTCAGAGAGAACAATCATTAATAAATAATGTAAAATAGAAGCAACAAAAGTAATCACAGGTGCCAAAAAGTAATTATCTTTATAAAGATGTTCTTCTAAAAAACCCAGTAAAAAGGCCATGGGGGCCTTTATTATTACATTGACTGAAATGATTTCTCCTAAAAAAATATCCTGCAACATACCTCCTAAAATACCCATCAATAAACCCGTTTTAGGACCTTCCAGAATAGATATAACTATAATAATAACTAAAACCAAATCAGGCTTAACACCCCAGGGAGTAAATAGGGAGAAAAATGTAATTTGTAGGACTAACCCAATTATTAAGATAAGTACAAAGATAAGATTGCGATTCAAAGAGAGCCCCCCTAAAAATCAGTAATAATTAATACTTCTTCGATTGTATTAATTGAACTAAATATCTTTATTTCTGCACCCTGTGATAATCCATAATTATCTGAAAATATTCTTTCAACTCTCCCAATTGGTAATCCTTTAGGATAGTTATTGGAAAACCCTGAAGTTACAATTATATCACCTTTTTTTATATCTGCACTCCAAGAAATTTTATCCATAATATTAATTTTTTCATTATTTAATTGTCCGTTAACCATGCCTATGGCCCTTGATTCACTTCTTTGCACAATCCCACCCACAATAAATTCAGGATCATAAATTAATGAAACATGAGAACTATTAGAGCCCACATAATCAACTCTACCTGCCAGAGATCCATTGTAACTTATAACAGGCATCTTTTTCCTGACGCCATCATTTGAACCACGATTTATAATTAGCTTATTTTCCCATATAGACGGTGCAAAACCTATTACGGATGCCCCTAAGGTTTTAAAAGCTACATGTTCTTTAAATGATAACAGCTTTCTAAGCCTCTCATTCTCTTTTTTATAACTTTCAAGCATAATGTTTTCCAATTTTAGATCAGCAAGATTATGTTCTAGCTCCTTATTTTTTTGAATCATTTCATCTAAATTTAATAATCCCTGCCAATATGATATGAAAAAATTATATAACCCACTAAAAAATTCAACTACAGGGCTAATTAGATTATATATACCCCTCTCTAAATACTGAAAGTAAGGTATGTTGATATTGAAAAAATAAAGGCCAACTGCTAATGCTAGTAATATTATTATAATTGTAATGATGATCATTTTTTCTCTTCTGTACAATTTATACTCTCCCTATGATAATTTTTTTGGAGTAATTAAAAGATCCTTTATTTTATCCAACTCTTCTAATGCATTGCCAGTACCATTAACCACACAATCTAAAGGCTGATCAGCCAAATAAACGGGCATCTGAGTTATATCTATCAACAGTTTGTCAATACCGTGTAATAATGCCCCTCCACCTGTTAATATTATTCCTCTACCCATAACATCTGAGGCTAATTCAGGTGGGGTTTTTTCCAGAGTTCTTTTTACAGCATCCAGTATGCTGTTAACAGGTTCTTTTAAGGCATCTTTTATCTCCTGAGAGTTTATAGTAATCGTTTTAGGTAAACCATTTACTAAATCTCTACCTTTAATCTCCTTAGTTAAATCTTCATTATCAGCAGTAGCAGTCCCTATATCAATTTTAATTTGTTCGGCTGTTCTTTCCCCAATCATTAATTTATACTTCTTTTTAATATAATGTGCTATAGCTATATCCATTTCATCTCCACCAATTCTAATAGAACTACTGGTGACGATACCTCCCAGAGAAATAACAGCTACCTCCGTGGTTCCGCCTCCAATATCAACTATCATATTTCCCGTTGGCTCATGAATAGGCAAACCGGCTCCAATTGCAGCTGCCATCGGCTCTTCAATTAAAAAGGCACTTCTAGCCCCTGCCTGTAAAGCAGCATCAATAACCGCTCTTTTTTCAACCTCTGTTACTCCAGAGGGTACACAAATTATAATCCTTGGTCTGACCAATCTATTTCTCTTGTGAGCCTTTCTAATAAAATGCCTTAACATAGTTTCTGTCACGTCAAAATCTGCGATTACTCCATCTTTCATAGGCCTGACTGCCTTAATATTTCCAGGTGTCCTGCCGATCATATTTTTCGCTTCATTGCCAACTGCCAGTATTTTTCTGTCTTTTTCTTTTAAAGCTACTACAGATGGTTCTCTAATAATAATACCTTTACCTTTCATATATACCAAGGTATTAGCTGTTCCTAAATCTATTCCCATATCCCGGGAAAAAGGTGCGCTTAGAAAATTAAACAACTTTTATTCCTCCTTTAATATTTTAAAATAAATTTTTTTCTTTCATACTCACATATCTTCCATCACCAATGATAATATGATCCAATACTTTTATTTTTAAAACCTCTCCTGCAGAAAATAAATTATTAGTTACCTCTATATCATTCTGACTGGGAGTTGGATCTCCACTGGGATGATTATGCACTACTATAATTGAAGCACTGCTCTTTTTAATGGCAGGTTTGAATACCTCACGCGGATGAACTAACGAACTGGCTAAACCACCTTTACTTATAAGCAATTTGGCGATTAATTTATTCTTAACATCCAATAATAATGCATAAAGGTGTTCTTGTTTGAGATGACGCATTTCAGACATCAAAAGGGAGGCGACATCTCCGGGGCCATTTATGCTAATTTCTCCTTGAAAATTACACCTGTTAATTCTTTTGCTCAATTCAATAACAGCACATAATTGAGTGCTTTTAGCTTTGCCTATGCCCTTATATTGCATAAATTCTTCCGGTGTAAAGTCTATGATCCCTTTTAAACCAGCAGTTTTATTCATTAAATTATTGGCAAGGCTGATTGCAGTATCAGTTTTACTACCCGTCCTTATTATCAATGCAATTAATTCTTCTGTGTTAAGACTTTTACTTCCATACTTAATCATCTTTTCTCTTGGCCTTTTATCAACAGGCATTTCTTTTATTGTATATTTGTCCTTTGTTAAAATCTTTTAATTGATCCCCTTTCTAATTTATAAGATTTCTATATTGAAATTTTTCAAGACCTTTGACAGTTGGTGAATGGGAAGCCCCATTACTGTAAAGAAAGATCCTATTATTTTTTCTACAAATATACCACCTTTTCCCTGTATAGCATAGGAACCTGCTTTGTCCATGGGTTCACCTGTATTAATATAGCGTTCAATTTCTCTATCACCAATTTCCCGAATAAAAACCTCGGTCTTATCATGGCCTATATAGTGCATTTGATTATCGGTTAGTATTACTGCTAATCCGGTATATACCTGATGCTTATTATTACTTAACATCTTAAGCATTTGAAAGGCATCCTCTTTGTCTTTCGGTTTACCAAGGATCTTATCATCAAATACTACAATGGTATCTGCAGAAATAATTAAAGCATCCTCCACAAAATCTGCTACCTCCGAAGCCTTGGCAAAAGCCAACCCTTCAACTAATTCAATTGGATTATCAAAATTGTAATTATTTTCATTTAATTTACTGGGCATTGCTGTATATTTAATACCTATTCTGTTTAAAAGTGTTTTCCTCCTATCGGAAGACGAAGCTAAAACAACTTTCCCATTTATCATTATAGTTCAACCCCTTTTAATTCATAAGGGAGATATTTTAAGGTTAATAACACCACAAGGCCTATACCTATACCTGTCGGTAAAGCCAGCAACATTAAATATGGCAAGTAATAAAAAATTGCAGCATTAGATATGATTAAAAAAGCAGTTAAAACCTGACCAACATTATGAAAAACAGCTCCACTGATACTTACTCCAATTATACTAAATTTATCTTTAAAATAATAAAATAGGAGAGCCATTATTATATAACCCAATATCCCACCACTCAAACTCAAATAAAAATTCACAGTCATAAAAGTACCCGCTAAAATAGATCCCAAAAATATTCTTAACAATAAAACCTCTAGACCTGCTAAAAATCCAAATAACAGTAACCCAAGCAAATTAGAAATATTTGCTAACCCCAGCCTGGCTCCAGGAATAATAAAAGAAAGAGCTAGCATATTTTCTACAATGTGAAGCACAATTCCCAAGCCAATTAATAGAGCAATTATTATTATTTTTTTTGTCTTCATCAAGTCAAACCTCGTTTCTAAATTACAATTTAAATATTTAAGGCTTTATGTTAAATATTTCAATAAAAATTACAAATCACCTTTAAAACAAACCAATTTATACTTTACCAGGAAACAGCATCAATCTCACTATCACTATTTTCGATCCAGATAGATATTCTGTTTGGTACGCAGATGATAGACTGACCACTTTTTGATATCCAACCTATTTTCTCACATGTCTTGGCTGGATCTTTAATAGGAGCTTCTTTTAATCTTACCTTGCCCTGGTGAGCTTCTATTATTGAAATACCAATTGGACCTTCGACTTCAATGATTATAGGTTCTGGTTGGTATGTATCTGAAATTTTTATCTTGGTTATTTTATTAGAACTATCCTGTATATATATCTGTGCCTGCTGATTACTATTATTTTTAAAATAAGCATCAACGAAAGGATAAACAATCATAATCATTGATAAAATAACAATTATTAGGATTAACAATTTATCATATCTACTTAAATACTCATTAATTATTTCCAAATAAATCCCTCTCCTAATCGTTATTATTTTAACATTTTTTAGGGCAAATGTCTATTCTATAAACAAATTAAAAAAACCGAGCATAAAAGCCCGGTTTTGAATGCACGTATGTAATTTATAGTAAATTACTTCCTTGATTATTTTTTATTCCTTATATGTAACTTCAATAGCACCGTCAACTTTACAAACATCATAACAGAGACCACACTGCACACATTTGTTTTGATCAATTTCATGCACTTTTTTTAATTCACCCTCAATTGCATTAACCGGACAGGCTTTAGCACATCTTGTACAGCCCACACATTGATCTGTGATTACGACTTTTTCAATTAATCTACCATTAAACTCAATCGTTCCGGTTGGACACTTTTCAGAACAAAGACCACAATTGATACATTTATCATAATCTATTACAGCTAAGTTATCTTCCATTTTGATTGCATCAACTGGACAGGTCTTTACACAAAGTGAACAACCTATACAGCCTACTTCACAGATTTTTGAAACAACCTTACCTGGTTCATGTGATGAACACCTTATGTGGTTTAACTTATCTTCAGGTGCTAAAATTATTATGTTCTGCGGACATGCTTTAACACACTTACCACAGCCGGTACACTTCTCTTTATCAATAATTGGTAACCCATTATCACTCATCTCTATAGCATCAAAAGGGCATGCCTCTTCACAATCACCATAACCCAAACAGGCATATTGACAGCTTTTGGTTCCCCCATTTATAGAATTAACCGCTTTACAGGTTTCAATACCATGATACTCTGAAATTTTTTTGGTCTCTTTAATTCCTCCACTGCATAAGAGCTGAGCCTTGACGGTTTCATTTGTTTCTTCTTGTACACCAAGAATTTCCGCTATTTTTTCAGCTACTTCATTACCACCAACAGGACATCCATTTATTTCAGCATCTCCTTTAATAACTGCTTCCGCAAAACTGCTGCACCCAGCATAACCACAAGCACCACAGTTGGCTCCCGGTAGTACCTTTTCTACTTCTTTAATTCTTTCATCTACTTCAACATGAAACTTTTTTGCAGCAAGTCCTAAACCGAGAGCAAGTATTGCTCCAATGCCTCCCATGCTTAAAATGGAATATATATAAATAGAATCCACATTGTCACCTCCAATATTATATCCTAGACTAAATTGATATTAAACCCGAGAAACCCATAAAAGCCATCGCCATTATTCCTGCCAATATTAAAGTTATGGGTACTCCCTTTAAAGACTCTGGAACATCACCAAATTCTAAAGTTTCTCTTAAACCAGCCATTAATACAATGGCTAGTGTAAAACCTATACCTGCCCCCAACCCAAAAACAACACTTGTTATAAAATTATATCCATTAAGGGGAATCAAGAGAGCAAGCCCTAAAATAGCACAGTTAGTTGTTATAAGGGGTAAATAAATACCTAATGCCTTATATAATACTGGACTGGATTTTTTGATAAACATCTCAACAAATTGAACTAAAGATGCTATTACAATTATAAAAGACACGTATCTTAAAAACGGTAAATTGAAATACTCAAGTATATATGTATTTATTAACCAGGTAGCAGCTGCAGTTAAAGTCATTACAAAAGTTGTGGCCATTCCCATACTGAAAGCAGTTTCTACCTGTTTTGAAACTCCCAAAAAGGGGCAAATACCTAAAAATTTAACCAATATAAAATTATTAATTAATACTGTACTAATAAAAACAAGAATTACAACTCTCAATTCTTCCATTAGTTACCCCTCCTTTTTAATACATTCATAAAGCCTACTAATACTCCTAAACTGATAAATGCACCTGCAGGTAAAATCATAATTACCATTGGTTGATACCAGCTGCCCAAAATTGTTAGGCCAAAAATAGAACCCATGCCGAGTAATTCTCTTACAGCACTCAACAAAACTAAAACCCAAGTGAAACCAATTCCCATCCCAAGAGCATCTGCAATAGCCCTCCTGGTAGGATTCTTCGAAGCAAAAGCCTCCTGCCTTCCTAGAATTAAACAATTAACAACTATCAGAGGTATGAACAAACTAAGCGAAGAGGCAATGTCTGGGAAAAAAGCCTTCAAAAAAAAGTCAGTAAATGTAACAAATGTGGCTATAATTAATATAAAACTGGGAATTCTTACATTATTGGGAATAAACTTTTTGAAAAGGGAAATTACTATTTCAGATGATAATAATACAAAAGAAGTAGCGATACCCATAGCTAAACCATTTTGCACAGTATTGGTAACAGCTAAAGTAGGACACATACCAATAACTAATACTATAATAGGATTCTCTCTCCAGAGTCCATTCTTAAAATCATACAGAATTTTTTTAAACATTATGCCCCACCTCCATAAGCACTTTCGATTTGTTTGACTGCATTTTCAACAATACTTGTTACACTTTTAGAAGATATTGTAGCACCTGCAATAGCTTCCACTTCCATTTCAGTTTTTGCCTGTCTTTTTACAACATCATAATCACCAAATTCTTTATCAACAAAATTACTCTTGAATTCATCTCCATTTATTCTTGCTCCCAGACCGGGGGTTTCTTCATGACTTAAAATTTTAATGGCATAAATCTTATCTGCATTTATATTTACACCGATCATCAACTCTATGACATTTTGATAACCTGGTCCTGAAGCATTCATCGCAACACCTATCCTATTTCCATTAGAATCATAACCCTCATAAAATGTTTGCCCTTCTTTTTCTACTTCTTTAACTTCCTCTGCCTGAGGTAAAACGGCATTTATTGCTTTTTTTTGTGCTTCAGCTTGATGCTTTTCTATATAGGGGGTTGTCCATTGGTATACAAATGATAAAGCAATAGCAGAAATAATACCAATCACTGTCAAAGTAATAACTAATTTGCTTATTTTTGTTTCCATTACTCAGCCACCCCCAAAGTTTTCGGTTTCAGATATCTATCTAAAAGAGGTACGGTTGTATTCATCAGTAGGATTGAATACATAACACCCTCTGGATAACCGCCCCATAATCTTATAATAGCCACTAACAAACCTGCACCTATACCAAAAACCCACCTGGCTTTTTTAGTAACCGGGGATGTCACCATATCAGTAGCCATATAGAATGCACCAATGATAAGACCACCTGCAAAAATATGTGTGATTGGGTTTGCACCTGCTAAAAATGAAATTACAATTACAGAGGATATCATCCCGGTTGGTATTCTCCAATTGATATAACCCTTGTAAATTAAATAAGCCGCTCCTAACAAAAGAGCTAATGCTGAAGTTTCCCCCAATGAACCTCCAATATTACCAATAAATAAATCCCATATTTCTATTAATTCTCCATTAGAGATATAGCTGAGCGGAGTAGCAGTTGAAGTGCCGTCTAAAACCCAGGTAGTCATCAACACAGGATAAGATGCTGTCAAAAATGCCCTTCCAACCAGAGCTGGGTTAAAGGGATTATATCCCAATCCACCAAATACCTGTTTCCCCAATCCTATAGCAACTACACTGCCCAAAAAAGCTGTCCATAAAGGTATAGATGGAGGTAAGGTCAAGGCAAGTAATAAGCCTGTCAATACAGCACTTCCATCATCTATCACAATCTCTTTTTTCCTTATTTTTAAAAATATGTATTCCGTTATTACTGCTCCAATAATACTTACAGCAATAACAAGTAAAGCCCTCAACCCAAAAAAATATGTGGCAGCTAATACAGCAGGTACAAGAGCAAATACAACTGTCCACATAATATCCTCTACAGAGGTCGAATCCTTGATATGTGGATTTGATGTAACGATCAGCTGTTTGTTATTCATAAACTATCCTCCTTACTATAGTTATTTTTTCATCTTCATATCTTCCATTTTGCCAATTCTAATATAATCTAATAGAGGTCTGTCAGCTGGACAAATATAAGAACATGTGCCACATTCTATACAACTCTGCACATCATATTTTTCAAGTTCATCATACCTCTCAAATTGAGATAAATCAGATAACTTTAGCGGTAATAGATACATAGGACAGGAATCAACACATCTGGCACATCTAATACAGGGTTTAGCATCAAATTTGGCCACGCTTTTTTCATGTAAAACAATTATACCTGAAGTCCCTTTTATAGTTGGTACTTCAACTGATTGTTGTGCAGAACCTGTCATTGGCCCTCCCAGAATTATTTTGGCCGGCTCTCCCTGAAATCCACCCGCCTTTTCAATTAAGTCTTTGATTGGGGTCCCAATCTTGTAATAAAGATTTGTTGGATTCATGATACCTTCTCCGGTTACAGTAATCGTTCTTTCAGTTAACGGCTTGCCTTCATTAACCGCTTCAAAAACTGCCACGGCAGTAGATATATTATTGACTATTACACCAATATCAAGAGGCAATCCTCCTTTAGGGACCTCTCTACCCAAAGCAGCTTTAATTAGCATTTTCTCTCCACCCTGGGGATATTTGGTTTCAAAAACCTTGATTTCAATATTATCTTCATTTTTTACAGCTGATTTCATATTGGAAATGGCCCGGGGTTTATTATCTTCAATACCTATAAACCCTTTCTTAACACCAGCTGCTTTCATCATCAGTTTCATCCCAGTAATAATATCTGATGATCGCTCAATCATCATTCTATTATCAACATTTAAAAAAGGTTCGCATTCAATACCATTTAATATAAAATACTCAACTTTTTTATCTTCTGGTACAGACAGCTTCACATGGGTAGGAAACATAGCTCCTCCCAGGCCAACTATACCTGCTTCTCGAATTATTTCAATAATTTCTTTGGGACTTAAATCCTCCACCTCTTTATTTGTTTTTAAAGAATGATCAACTTCTTCATCTTCTTCATCTGCCTTTATGATAAAAGAAAGAGTCTTTTGTCCAGAAGGAGTCCTGATTTTTTCAATTGATTTGATAGTCCCAGATACAGAAGCATGTACAGGTGCAGCTACAAAACTTTCTGTATCCGCCAATTTTTGATATTTTTTAACATGTTCACCTTTTTTGACTATGGAGTCTAAAGGTGCCCCAATATGTTGTTGGAGGGGAATAATTACTTCTTTAGGTCTGTTAGCTTTTTTTAATGGCTTCTCTTTTGTAAGCTCTTTGTAATACTCTGGATGAATACCCTGTTTGAATGTGAGTATACTCATTATCTCACCTCTGATTTTAGTAAATATTTTTATTAAAAATTAACTACGTTAATTCTATAATAGGTTATAAGAAACTGCAAGTTATTTTACAATAAATGTTTCATAACCTAATTCTTGCAATTCATTTTGGATTTTTTCAGTTTCCTCCCTTGATTCTGCTCCAATTACCCTCACTTTAAATGGGGTCGCCTCTTTAATTATAACACTATAGCCATTATCTTCAAGTTCATTTTTTAAACTTTCGGCATTTGCCCGATTTGAAAATGCCCCAATCTGTATTTTGTAGAGATTTGCATAGTCAACTTCCATTTCGTCTGTATCAATATTTATATTATCTTCACTTTGATCACTTTCAATGTCTGTGTCTTTTTGTTGTTGAACATTGTCTTCTTCAATTACCTTGTATTCATCTTCTTGTTGACTTTCTTCTACTATGTAATTATCTGTTTGTGTTTGAGGGGTACTGCCATTTTTCATCCACTTAAATAGGTTTATCCCCACCAGATAACCGATAAAAACACAAATAATTGCCATAATAATAATAACTAATGTTAAAGACCTGTTAGCTTTGTTTTTTTTGGCCATATTATAGACCTCCTTCAATGAGAAGTTTAACATAAAACCTTGCTTCTGCCACTGTATATAAAGACCCTGTAATACATACTAAATCTTCAGCAGCTGTTATTTTTTTGAGCTTTTTTACTCCTGAATAGATATCGTCATGAGTATGACTTTTTAATCCTAAATCAGCTACATACTTTTGAATCAATTCTGGTTTTAAAGATCTTTCATTCTGATTGGCAGTAATAATAAATTCTACATTATCTAACTTATATATTAAATTAATCATCTCTTTATAATCTTTGTCCTTCAATATGCTTATTAAAAATATAATTTTCTGCCCGGTTTTTTTATTCTTTTTCAGAAATCCAACAAGCATTTCCATTCCAGCCACATTGTGGGCCCCATCCAATATGATATATGGATCTCTGCCCATCACTTCCAGCCGACCCGGCCAACGACATTTTTTTAACCCCCTATAGATAGCTTCTTCTTTTATATCATACTTTTCTGTTAAAAGCTCAACCGCTTTCAAAGCAAGAGAAGTGTTTTTAAATTGATGATCACCTAAGATTTTTAATTTGAGATCTTGCAATACCTCACTTTTATATTCAAGATCAAATAATTGATATTTCATATTCTTTTTTGATATCTTAAGATTATTTTTGTTATTAACTACTATAAATCTACTATTTTTTTTAAAGGCTCTTTCTTGCAAAACCTTCAGTGCTTCAGGCTTACATTCTCCTGTAATTATAGGTCTATCTTTTTTTATAATACCCGATTTTTCATATGCAATATCTTCAATTTTAGGACCTAAAATATCTACATGCTCACAGCTTATATTAGTGATAACACTGATAAGAGGTTTTTTTATTATATTAGTTGCGTCTAATCTACCACCCAGCCCTACCTCTAATATTCCAATATCAATATCTTTTTGAGCAAAGTAAATAAAGGCTATCACAGTGATTATCTCAAAAAAACTCGGCTCATCTTTGTCGATATTCTTTTCTGGATCATCAAAAATTTTCTTTATACTATCGATTATCCCACTCAAGTCTTCTGTCGATATCGGTTTTTTATTAATCCTGAATCTCTCATTGAAGTGTATCAAGGGAGGAGAAATATATGTTCCTACTCTATAACCTGCTTCTTTATAGATACTGCTTAATATTGCAGCAGTAGACCCTTTACCATTTGATCCTCCAATGTGAATATAATTGACCTTGTCCTGAGGGTTATCAAAGTAAGAAAGCAGTTTCTTTACTCTACTTAATCCGGGTTTAAATCCACCTTTTTTACCGTACTTTTTGAACTTTTGGATGTATTTATATGGATTCATAAAATCATTCCTTAACATATTCTTTCTTTATAAAAATATAATCTTCTTGAATATCTCAACTGTTTTATTATAATATATGTATAGGATGTTAGGAGGCATATCAATGAATAAAATTCTCTTTTTCTCATTTTTATCATTGTTTTTAGCACAATTTATAAAAATATTTACAATAAAACCAATATCAATCACTCATATAATCGGTTCAGGTGGTTTTCCCAGTTCTCACTCTTCTTTTGTCACTACCCTGGCCACCCTGATCGGTCTTAAGTATGGTTTTGAGTCTGATCTCTTTGCAATTGTTTTAATATTTTCTTTAATAGTTACCTATGATGCAGGTGGTGTACGAAGAGCAGTTGGTGAACAGGCCAATGTATTAAATAAATTAATCAGTCACCTTAATATTACAAATATTGATAGAGATCCTCAACTTTTAAAAGAAGATCTTAAAGAATTAATTGGACATACCCCCTTAGAGGTTTTTGCAGGGGTATCCTTAGGAGCGCTTGTTGCACTGATTAGTTTTTATTGCTTTTTTTAAATTTTTTTTTAATAAATTGAATTATTTCTTCTTTTGTATCTAATTTTTTTAAAGCTTTTTGCTTTTTGATTTGGGCTAGTATTTCGCCTACTTTTCTTCCTTCTTTTATATTTAAAATTTCTATAACCTGATCTCCGTTTATTAATTTTTTATCTAACCTATTTTCCATCAATTTAAGTTCATTAATAATATAAACTACCTTTTCTTGTAAATTTACTTTTCTTTCACAATTAATCAAATGACTGCATAATAAATATTGAATATCATTGAAATATACTTCCTGATCAAACAAATGGTCATATATCAATTCTCTATTATTAACATATAAATTAATATCATTAAAAATAAGTTTTATTATTTCAAGATTTTTTATAAAGACCTCCACATCTTTTTTGCTAAATGTATATTTCTTTAAAATATTTCCCGCTTCCCTACAGGAAATATCCCCTTTTATAATTGGCTGTAAATATAAAAGAGAGAGATAAAATAAATAATTCTTTATATTTTTATTAGCAAAGATATTATTTTTGCATAAATAATTATTTTGTTTTAATAACAAATCTAAATTATTTTCATCCTGATATGTTTCAATATTAAATAATAGATTAATCAAACCGCTCTTTAAAAAATTATTTAGTCTTTCATTGTTTATTTTATCATTAAAGGTCTTAATTAACTCTTCCTTGATTCTCTCATTTTTGACACTTTTTAGTAAATATAAATTTTTATCTATTATGGTGGCAGTTTTTTTCTCAATTTTGAAATCTAGATTAATAGAAAACCTATAAGCTCGCAAGATTCTCAGGGGATCATCTCTAACAAATGTCTGATCTACCATCCTTATTTTTTCTCTTTGCAAGTCTAAAAAACCCCCATGAAGATCGATTATTTTATCTTTTTTTAAGTAATAATTAGCGTCTTTTAAAACTATATGATCAAGTTCAATTGCCATAGAATTAATAGTAAAATCCCTGTGGCCAAGATCGTTTAAGAGATCTTGACCTACAGGGTTAGAAAAATCTATAAATATATTTCGTTTAGTAACCACTCTATATATTTGTCGCTTGTCATCTAATAATAATTTCTTTTTACCACAGCTTTCAAAAAAATCTTTTACATATCTATTTAGACCGGACATTACTATTAAGTCAATATCTTTATTTTCTTTATCTAAAAGGTAATCTCTTATAAATCCACCAACTATATAGACATCTTGCTCAGTTTTTATTTTTTTTAATTCAGCTAGGTATTCCATATCCGGTCACCTTTAATCTTATTTTAAGATACGGGAGACTATTTGCTCTACTTCAAAGCCAAAATGTTCAGCAACTTCTTGGCCTGGTCCACTTGCTCCAAACTCTTCCTGTGAAATGATTAAATCATTTTCAGATAAAAATCTATACCAACCGTTGGATACACCAGCTTCTATGACAACCCTTTTTTTGGCTGGCTCTCCTAATAAATTGTTTATATAAGAAACTGGCTGTCTAGCAAATAATTCTCTTTCCGGTACTGAGATTATTCTAGAATCTATATCCTTTTTTTCTAAACAATCAGCTACTTTTACTGCCAGACTTACTTCACTACCGCTGGCAATTAAAGTATATTGATAACTTTCTCCACTGTCTTTAAGCAAATAAGCCCCTTTATTAAAATTACTTAAACCCTTATCTTTTTTAAGTTCTGGTAGGCTCTGTCTGGTTAAAACTAAGGCAGTTGGTCCTTCAGTTCTTTTGATGGCTGTTAGCCAGGCTTCTTTTGTTTCTTGAGCATCAGCCGGTCTATATACCTCAAGATTAGGAATCGTTCGTAAAGATTCCAGCTGTTCTACTGGTTGATGAGTAGGTCCATCTTCCCCAATGTAAATAGAATCATGGGTAAATACATAAATAAGGGGTAGTTTCATCATTGCAGCTAATCTAATTGCAGCCTTCATATAATCTGTAAAAACCAAAAATGTTGCAGCAAAGGGTCTGAGACCTCCGTGCAAACAAATACCGTTTGTAATAGCTCCCATTGCATGCTCTCTAACTCCAAAACGAAAATTTCTTCCTTGATAACTTTCTTTTTGAAATTCGGGATACTTATCTAAAAATGTTTTATTAGAAGGAGCAAGATCTGCAGATCCACCGATCAAATAATCCATTTTATCTGCGATAGTTCTGAGGGTAGCACCTGAAGCCTTACGTGTTGCAGTAGGACTTTCTATCTCTAAATTTTTCACATCATCTATTATACTTTGATCAAATTTTAAAGCAAATGCTTCTTGCCATTTCTGATAAAGCTCTGGATATTTAGCCTGCCATTTTTCAAACTTTTTATCCCATTTGTGTTTATTGTTTTTTAATATTTGCTTTCTTTCCTTGAAAAAATCAACCACATTATCAGATACATAGAACTTCTTATCTTGTGGAAGACCAAAAAAATCTTTCATCCCCCTGATTTCTTTTTCACCCAGAGGTGCGCCATGTGCAGCACTGGAATCTTGTTTATTAGGTGCTCCATATGCTATATGTGTTTTAGCCACAATTAATGTTGGTCTGGTTGGATCAGCCTGAGCTTTTATTATTGCTTGTTCCAGCTTATTAATATCATGACCATCTATATTGTCAATAACCTGCCAGTTATATGCCCTAAATCTTTCAGGTACTGATTCGGTGAAACTGATCTCAGTTGAACCTTCAATCGATATCTCATTATCATCATAGATGGCTATCAACTTTCCTAAACCTAAATGTCCAGCTAGAGAAGCAGCTTCTGAGCTAATCCCTTCCATCATACAACCATCACCCATGATTGTATAAGTATAATGATCTATGATTTTTAAATCAACTTTGTTAAATTTGGACGCCAAACTCCTTTCAGCAATTGCCATTCCAACCGCATTGGCAAAACCCTGACCTAAAGGTCCTGTAGTTGTTTCAATACCTTCTGTTTCTAGATATTCAGGATGTCCAGGAGTTTTTGAACCTAACTGTCTAAACTGTTTTAAATCATCTTTACTTAAATTATATCCACTCAGATATAATAATGAATATAAAAGCATAGAACCATGCCCTGCTGATAACACAAAACGATCTCGATCGGGCCAATCAGGACAGGATGGATCTTGTTTTAAAATCTCTCCATAAAGCAGTGATCCTATTTCAGCACAACCTACCGGCATACCGGGGTGACCTGAATTTGCTCTCTCTACTGCATCAACTGACAACCCTCTTACTATATTTGCTACTTCCTTCAGCACTATAAAACCTCCTCATAAAATTTAAAATAAAACCAATATAAATATACATCATATTTCATAACTATTACCAGTAATTGGTATATTCAAATTGGCTAAAACCCTTTCTAGTAAAACGCCTTCTCTTTCAGGAAGATCATAACCATAAGTTGCCCTCACAGCCATTGAAATAAATTGCACTGACCGATCAATAGCCATTGGTAAACTATCACCGGTAAGAATACTACCAACTAATATACTCGTGAACAAATCTCCAGTTCCAGGAAAATTAGCAGGTATATAATCACAGTCCACCTTCCAAAACCGGTTATCTTGTCTATGATATGCTAAAACTGAGGTCTTTTCCTTTTTATTATAACCTAATACACTTGTGATAACAACTATACTAGGACCAAAAGAAGAAAGTTGTTTTAACCACATTTTAGCATCTTCGTCATTTTCAATACTTTTTTGTTTTTTATTTAGCAAAAATTGTGCTTCAGTCAAATTTGGAGTAATAATATCGGCCTTCTTAACCAATTTTTTCATATTGTCAACCATCTCTGTATCAAATATATCATATAAGTTGCCGTTATCACCCAGAACTGGATCTATAATAACATATTGCTTTTTATTTTTAAATCTTTTTATGAAGTCTATAACAATCTCAATTTGATTTTTAGAACCCAAAAATCCACTATATATAGCATCAAAATCTATTTCTAGCTCTTCCCAATGATCTATAAAATCAGGAATTTTATCTGTTAGATCGACAAATCTATAATGCTCAAAACCACCAGTATGAGTTGATAATACTGCTGTTGGTAGGGGACAGGGCTGTATACCCATGGTTGCTAAAACCTGAATAACAGTTGTTAAAGAACCTCTACCAAATCCCGATAAATCATGTATTGCTGCAACTCTAGGCACCGGCTTTTGCATTTAAATCCCCTCCTTAACCTATTGTTTGACCACTCTCTATGTTTTTTTTATCAAAATCTTTAGGACGCACATATGACATAACCCGGCAGTTTCTACCGATCTGAACATTATTAGGTATAATAGCCCTTTTAGCAATTATATTCAAACCGTTTGACAAAAGTTCAGGTTTCTCTTGATTAGGTGACATGTCATCCCCAAAACCTATATGGCAATTTTCACCAATTTCAACTTCTTTATCAATAATAGCTTTATCAATAATCGTATTCTTTTTTATCCTTGCATCATTAAAAATTACAGAATTTCTAATTACCACATTCTTCTCAATATATACACCTGGCGAAATCACTGAATTTTCAACTATTCCATTCACAATTGCTCCATTAGATATCAAACTATTTTTAGAACTACTATTAGGGCCGAATTTGACCGGAGGCTTTTCTACACTCTTTGTATGAATTCTCCATTCTTTGTCATATAAGTTCAATTCAGGTATAGCATCAGTTAAAGAAAGATTTGTCTTCCAAAAAGATTCCAAGGTACCTACATCTCTCCAATAACCTTCATATTCATATGAATATACGTTATTGTTCTCAATCATAGGGGGAATTACATGATGGCCAAAATCTGATTTTTCTTCACTACAGTATCTTTTTAAAGACTTGATTAAAGCATCAGTTGTAAAGATATAAATACCCATTGAAGCTAAATTATCCGGGGGATTATCTGGCTTTTCTAAAAAGTCAGTAATTTTGCCAGTTTTATCTGTATCCAAAATACCAAAACGGCTGGCTTCTTCTATTGGAACCCTTTGGGCTGCAATAGTCAAATCAGCATTACGGTCAATGTGCTCTTCAACCATTTTATCATAATTCATCTTATACAAATGATCTCCTGATAGAACCAATATATGCTCAGCATCCTGAGATCTTAGAAAACTCATATTCTGATAGATGGCATGAGCAGTTCCCTTAAACCATCCACCTTCTTTACCTGTATGGGGTTGTAATATAGTTATCCCGCCATATTTACGATCTAAATCCCATGGTTTACCTATTCCAATATGATCATTAAGAGATAAAGGTAGATATTGTGTTAAAACCCCTACATTATATATGCCTGAATTTACACAATTACTTAATACAAAATCAATTAGTCTATACTTACCTGCAAAAGGAACACTTGGTTTGGCTCTATGTTCTGAAAGCATATCCAATCGACTGCCCCTTCCACCTGCAAGTATCAAGGCAAGTGTTTTCAATTTATATCCCCCCTGATTACATATTAATATACCTGAATTATTCATAACCAAAGCCCTAAATAA
>JAGYMU010000090.1 GCA_018399995.1 Halanaerobiales bacterium
CTAGATTTACCTATTAATTGTTTTTCTCCATCTATAATTTCAAATAAGAAGATCGGTTTACTTGTTGGTAGTCCTTCATCCATGCTCCAAGTAATTTGGATACCTTTAAAATTATCTACATTTCTACAATAATCTCTTATTTTTATTCTTTCTTCTGCTAATTTAGCTGGATCCCCTGTAAGTTTTTCTTTTTCTATAGCCTCTTTTATCATATATACAGAATCATAATAATTTGTAGCTAATGAGCCCGGATCTTTACCATCATGGTCTTCTTTATATACTTTTTTGAAATTCAACCATCTTTCATTTTCGCTATCTGGATCGATATAATTATAAATCGAGATACCATTTAATGCATCCCCACCAGTAGTATAAAGGGCAGTATCATCGGCACTGCTGAATACTAAAATATTATCTTTCTCTTCCCATCCTCTGTTTACTAGCTCTTTAATTATTTTACCTGCTTTATCTGGATTACATGTTAATACAAAACCATCTGGATCTTCTGCTAGTGCTTTAACTACTAGTGAACTAAATTCTACAGCATCTTTTGGTACTTCTACATCTACAACCTCTACATTTTTATTATTGAGACCGATGGTGTGTGCACCTGCCATACCGGGCCAGGCAGCCCATTTTTCTACAAATTGCACAACCTTTCCCATCTCCGGATTTTCTTCCGCCCACAGTTCTGTTATGGGAGGCAACTTTTCCTCTGTGGGAGGATACCAGGACAATGTCCATGGAAAATACTCTACTGTATATTCATAACTGGTAGAGGAAGTCATAGAAAACAGTCCATTTCGAGCAGCTAAAGGAACAGCAGCCATAATAACTGCTTCAGGAACTGGACCCATAACTACAAGTGCATCATCAACTATCTTGCTCATTTCTTCAATGCCTTTATCTGGCTGTACCCCTGTATCATGTATTACTATCTCAACCGGTTTGCCCCTTATTCCCCCTTTTTCATTGATCTTAGCAGCAGCATAGTTAGCACTCCATGACATATATTCCCCTATACTAGCAATTGGGCCAGTTACGGAATTCAAAAAGTGAATTTCCCAAGTATCTACAGCAACTTCATCTTGAGCAAATGTCATACTGCCAAATGCGAAAATTAGCAACATAATTAACATAAAACTTACAACATATTTTCTCAATTTAATTCACCCCTTTAATACTTTTTATCTTAAACATTATTTTTTTCTGTCTTCTTTTTGAAATTGGAGTAACATATAGGGTTTTTAGCCTTCTACCTTTTTTTAAGCAATTTCCACAGCATATTTTTTGTGATTAGTCCTTTAGGCTTAATAGCAATTATTGCTACCAGCAGGACACCATAAATTAATAATCTCCATGAAGCAATACTACTTGGAAGTATCATTGGAATACCTCTTAATATTAAAGCAGCTGGTATAACACCCCACATCGTTGTATATCCGCCGATAAATAATATGGTCATTAATGTTCCAATTAAATGAAAGGTAAAAAAATCTGGAAAGAGGCTGCCAACAAAAAAAGCATAAAATACACCAGCACTACCTGCAATTCCACCGCTTATGGTCTGAAAAAGCATTCCTATCTGCTTTGGCTTAATACCCATACTTTTTGCTAAATCTTCATCTGTAAATATAACTGATGCTGCTCTACCAATACGAGAATGCTCTATTCTATATAGAAAATAACCAACTACTAACAAAAATACTAATAAAAATATAAGAGGATGGTCCAGCATGGGAATCCCAAATAAACCGATAGTACCTCCCAGGTAATCGGTATTTTCGATTACTGTTTTGATTATAAATACAAATGTTATACCTACAATAACCACTGTAAAGGTTGGCGCATTACCTATTGTATGGGAAATTAAGTAAGAAATTAAAGCCCCTATAACTATAGACAATAACAATGTCGGCACAAAAGACCAACCAAAATTAACAGCTAGAATTCCACCCATATAACTTGTCACAGCCATTGTTGCTACGGTCAAAAAGTGTAGATGCTTTACTCTATATGGTAAGTATATGGACCAGGCCATTAAAATGTATATCATTGAAAAACCTAAAAAATACATTAATGTACTAGACAAATTAAGTTACCTCCTATGATTTATTTATTCGACTGCAGCACCAAATAATCCTTTTGGCTTGGTTAAGATTACTATTAACATAATGACAAAAGCAATTACATTTGACCACGATCCAGCTACATAACCTATAGCAAATGATTCTACTACTCCCAGAGCTAAACCGACAAATAATCCACCCTTTAAGTTGCCTAATCCAGCTACTATAGAAACAGCAAGAACTTTTAGGGCAACTGATTCTCCCAACCAGGGAGAGGCAGTTCCAATCAGCATTGATAGTAATAAAGCTATAAATCCCCCCAATAAACCAGCTATCAAGTAACTCATCATACTGGTTTTAAATATAGGGATACCAAATAACTTTGCCACATAAAGATTTTCAGCAATTGCTCTAAATGATCTACCTACCATAGTTCTATATAAAAGATAAAAGAAAGCAACTACTACTATTATACCTCCCACCCAGGCAAAAATACTGCTGCGTGATATATTGATAATACCATATCTAAATACTGATCCTCCCACCCAACTATCAGAAAAAGAAATAGGGAAACCTTGATTGAATGAATGTGACATTATCTCAACCAAAACCATACTCAAACCAATTGAAGCAACAAAAGTTGCATTTATATCTGTACCTTTTATCGATGTAATTCTTCTGAAAATAGGTTCACTTAATAAGTTTAAAGCAATTGAAACAACTATTGTTACAAGTATTGCCAGAATTACATTATTAGTTGCTCTTAATACAGCCCAAGTAGCATACATGCTAATTACAACAAATTGAGGATAAGCAAATTGTATAATCTTGGCTACCAATAACATAAGATTAAATCCTGTTACCAATAAAACATATATACTACCTAATGATAGACCATTTAAAACTTGTGCGATAAAAAATTCCATCAGTTTCCCCCTTGCTCTAAATGTTTCCTCCAAAATATGCGTCTTTTATCTCTTCGTTATTTAAAAGATCATCTGCTTTTCCTTCCATCACTATATTACCCGTTTCTAAAACATAAGCTCTATCTGCTATTTCTAGGGATTTCTTGGCATTTTGCTCAGAAAGAAGTATTGTATAACCTATATTATTTAATTTCACTAATATATTAAAAATATCATTCACAATTTTTGGAGCCAATCCTAACGAGGGTTCGTCAACAAGTATCAGTTCTGGGTCAGATAGCAAACCTCTACCAATAGAAAGCATCTGCTGTTCTCCACCACTCAGGGTGCCTGCAGTTTGTTCTTTTCTTTCTCTTAATATTGGAAAATATTCAAGAATATTTTCTATACTTTGTTCATTTTTCTTGCCATGATAAGCGCCTAATTGTAAGTTTTCCAGTACAGACATGGAATTAAATATCAAATGTCCTTCCGGTATAATGCTAATCCCATTTGCTACAATTTTATCTGTGTTTAATTTTGTAAGTTCTTTGCCCTTGAAGTTTATACTTCCTTTAGGGGCTTGTATATTTAAAATAGACTTTAATAAAGTAGATTTTCCAGCTCCATTAGCCCCTATTAAAACTACAAATTCCCCTTTTGCAACTTCAAGAGAGACGTTTTTTAAAGCCTGTATAGAATCATAAAAAACATTTACATTATTCATATTTAAAAATGTAGTTTCATTATTATTCACCTAAATATGCCTCCAATAGATCAGGATCATTTTTTACTTCCTCGGGTTTACCTTCACTTAATTTTGTACCAAAATTTATAGCAGTAATTCTATCACATAAGTCCATAACTAAATTCACATCATGACTTATAACTATAACAGTTATACCACGTCTATTGATTTTTTTAATAATATCTTTAACCTGCTCTGTTTCTTTAGAATCCATACCTGAAGCGGGCTCATCTAACATAATTAGGTTTGGATTCACTACTATTGCTCTAGCAAGTTGTAATAATTGTCTTTCAACCCACATAAGATCATCTGCCCATCTATCCGAATATCCTTCTAAGCCAACAAACTTTAAGCTTTCTAATGCTTTTTCTCTCATATCTTTTTCTCGGTTACTAATAGAGAAATGCCTTAAAAAGAAATCCTTAATAGGATTAATATCATTATATAAATACATGGCTGCTTTTACATTGTTTACAACATTCATGTCCTCAACTATACTGCCTTTTTGGAAAGTTCTAGATATACCCATTTTGGCTATCTCTTCTACATTTAAATTATCAATCCTTTTATTCTGGAAATATATTTCTCCCTGAGTGGGTTCTAAAATACCGGTAACCACATTAAAAAATGTGGTCTTACCTGCTCCATTTGGCCCAATAATACCATGAATATTATTTCTATGTATATTAAGATCGAGTTTATCAAGAGCTTTTACTCCACCAAAATGCTTACTTAAGTTTTGTACTGTTAAAATATCATCATTTTCCACCATAGACCACTATCCTTTTAAAATAATATTATCTTAAAGCATTTCTTCTTATCAGATTAAACTGCTTTAATTACTGCCCAAATTATTACTTTAATATCTGAAATCCAGTCCAATTTTTTAAAATATTTAATAACTCCCGCTGCTGTATTTAAGATCAAAACCAAAGGCGCAGCCTTCAATTAAATTCACTTTATGATATCTAACAGTTCAAATATTAGAAAACACGGCTTAATTACATTCTTTAATTAATATTCTATGAAGACCAAAAATCTTTTTTTCTCACAGAAAAATAATTTTCGTCTTATAGCTTGTAAATAAATTTTAATTTTATTAGTCTTTCATAAACAAATTTTACTATATATATATCTATCTATCAATACTTCATTGTGATAACTTTTCAAATTAATTTAAAAAATACTATCAACATAAATATAAATCATTGCAATATTTGTTCTGTTTCTATTATTATATTTAAACTCCTAAACTCAGAAAGTAAATTAATAAAATGAGACAAACAACTATTTTATAAGAACAATTTATTTAAAAATTTCTAAAAATCTTCTACAATTAAATATAAGAAAAGAGAACTCCTTTTTTGGCAGTATAATAGTAGATAAAACCATTAAAGATAAGGAATTCTCTACTATTATAATACCTGAAACTTTATACAAAAGTCAAGAATTTGCTTAGCTCATTTTAAAAGTAAAAATCTTTAATATTGCAGCCAACAAAAAGTATCAATCCTTATTATCTCAGCTGCCTGATTTCAGTTATGAAAATAGTATCATGAGTTCTTTTTCTAATTCTAACTTTGTATTTTTTAGGCTGTTTTGAAGTTTACACCGATTCAAATGCATTGTTTCAGAAAAAATCAAATGATATTAACAATTTTGTTAAATTAAAACAAAGTGTTAATTCAGTATACAGGCTTTTATATTATCAATCATATCATTGATTTTTGTTTAGTCAATAAACATTCTTTTTTTCATTACAATAACCTGATGAATGATTACATTAAAAATATGGATAAATCACCTGATATAAGTACATTTTTTAGCTTTAAAACAAAGTAGAAGTACATAATACCCAAACATCAATAAATATCTGAACTTAACTGTTTTTACATAGTTTCAATCAGTACTAATTGTAGTATCTATGCTTTATAAAACAGTGAACAGAGTATTTAATATTTAGAACAAATCATAGATAATTCATCAAATCAAGTATCTAATCAAAAACAAAACCTATATGTTTTTAAATATACAAACTACTTTCATGTCGGAAGATAACTGAAATGCTTCAATATTTTTATTGCTACTACTTTTTGAATTCAGGTTTAAGATTTAACGACAGGTTTTAAGTCTAAATTTCTAAAGATAAGTTCTAATTTTGTTTTTCCTTGAAATTGTAATATATTCATTAATAAATTTCACTTTTTTTTGCCTATTTTTGTTATGGTTTGCTCCCAAAAAGTACAAATAAATATACCTAATAATAAGATTTTTAAGTCTCTGAACAATAATTTTCTCATTATTCATGCAAAATTAATATATATAGAGCTGAAAAAGACTACCCTACACTATGTGGTGACTAGTTTTAATCCTTTTACCAACTTTTTGAAGTTTGCTGCTGCAACTTTGAATCCGAACCAGATTTTTTGACATAGTTCACCCCTGACAGGCATATCATCAACATTGTATTTACGTCTGAAGACAGAAGGTATTCCTTCTACACCGGCTCTTTGATTGCATTCTTTGATATATTCTTTTTCACCCATTGTTTTTCTCAGTCTTCCGGTTTCATATCGTTGTTCAGTGAAGCTAACTGAATTATGATTTTTTCTGTTTTTAATTCTGCATTCTGATTTCATTTTGCAACCAGCACAGCTTTCTTTTGAAAATACAGCATAGAATGAATTTTCATCCTGATCTTTTTTTTGATACTCGGGTTCAACACCATTTGCACAGCTTAGAATTTTTTCCTGCTTGGAATCAAGATCAAAGTTTTCATAGTAGTCCATTTTATCAGCAGCTG
>JAGYMU010000091.1 GCA_018399995.1 Halanaerobiales bacterium
TGGCTGCGGGGGAAAGAGAAAGATGGCAAAATTATATTATCGTGGTGGGTGCTTGGCCACGAAGTCCAACACTTGATACACTGGGTGGAACCGCTAGTGATTAATCCAGATGAAGAATAATTTTGAAAGGATTGGTGGAATATTAAATTTTTAAGGTGATATAAATGGATGAAATTATTGATAAGTTTGGGATTAAAAAAATCTGCATGTCAATAGCAATAACTATATTTTTAACTATAGCTAGTGGATTAGTTGGTTGGACTTGGAGCCAAGTTAGAGACTTGCCGCAGAATTATATCCCCAGGGCAGAGTTAAAATCTTCTTTGGAAAAAATAAGTTTAGACCTACGATTAGCAGTATCAGACTCTAGAGAGGAAACTAGGATAGAAGTTCAAAAATTAAGAGAGGATATAAAAGCTGTTAATGATAGACTAGATTCTGTTATAAAATTACTTATACAGAATAATATGTCAAATAGGTCTAATTATAATGAATGAGTTATTTCATTATGTTAAAAATTATCTTTTGTGCATGAGGGGATTATTAAAAAAAAGTAAAATAGATGAAAAAAATTATCCAGAGCTATTTAAAAATTTAAATATAGAAGCAGAAAAGCTTTTAGAAAATCTTAATAATTTAAAGAGGTAAAAATGTCAGCTTATAAAACAGGTTCAGTCACAGTTACGGTTAACTCGCCCACAGTAATAGGTGCTGATACAGAATTTGATACTTATGTTTCAGCCGGAAATCTATTTCGTATTAGGGGGGAAGATCCCTTTTATGAAATTGCAGCTATATCCTCCGCTACAAGATTAAGTTTAACTGCTTCTTATCAAGATTCTGATTTTTCAGCATCAGATGTTTTATCTGGTATGCCTTATCAAATTGTTACAGATTATACCCCTAACTATTCTTTTCCAGAATTAGGATCTAATGATATTAATTTTCAAAATATCTTTACAAGAGCAATAAGAGAAGTAGACACTGAATTATTTAATCTTGAAGCATCATCTATAACAGCAAGTTTAGGTACTTTTAATGATTTAACTGCTTCTAACTTAGTTACATCTGCTGCTAGTATAACAGATTTAACCGCTAGTTTAGGTACTTTTAATGATTTAACTGCTTCTAACTTAGTTACATCTGCTGCTAGTATAACAGATTTAACCGCTAGTGGTATTATTGCTTCAGAATTATCATTAACTCATGGTTTTGGTTGTAATAATGCAAGTCCACAAACTTCTTATACTGTTAGTGCACCTGCAACTAATTTAACAAGTGTTATAACTCTTTGTAATGAGTTAAGATCATCCTTAATAGCTAATGGTATTTGTGCTTCTGGTTAAAAAAGATGAATTTAGATAAACTAGTAAATCAAAATAAATTTTTTCGTAGGTCAGTTCTTATTTGGGCAGTTACATTAATTACTTATATCACTATCATTGCTTTTGAAAGAATAGATACAATTACCATGGCTGGTGCTACAATTTATGGTTCAGGCTTAACAATTTTAACAGGGGTGATAGGTCTTTATCAATATTTAAGGGGTAAAGATGATCAATTAATGGAGATAGATAATGAAACTAGTAATAGACATAGGACATCAGAAAGAAGTACCAGGAGCAACAGGGATAACCCCTAATGGTACAATTTTAACAGAATTTAATTTTAACGAAGAGATAGCTAATAAGATAAAAGATAAATTAGACATAGAAACTGCTTTAATGTATAGAAGATCTTATTCCACTCTTCCCTATGATATAAATATATTAAAACCTGATTTTATTATATCCTTACATTGCAATGCTTTTAATAAACAAGTGTCTGGTACAGAAGTTTTATATTGGCATATGTCTAAAAAAGGAAAGGTTCTAGCAAGATGTCTGCAAGAAAGTCTTTTAAAACTTGGTTTACCGGATCGTGGGATAAAACCCTTAAATACTAGTGATAGAGGGAGTCTATTAGTTAAAGCTACTCAAGCTCCATGTGTTATTTGTGAACCTTTTTTTATAGATAATCAAAGTGATTTGTCTTATATATTGAAAAACAAAGATAGCCTTATTGATTTATATATAGAGGGAATTTATGCTTATATTAACAAAAATTAAGTTAATCGCTATAGCAATTCTTTTAATAAGCACTATAACTCTTGGGTATTTATACAGAAATGAAATTAAAAATGCCGCTTTAACAGCACAAGAATTAATGCAAACTAGAGAAATTTTATCAGAAACAAAAGAAAAGTTAGAAGAAGAAAAACTTGTAAGAAAAAGAGTAGAAAAAATACTATATTCACGAGAGGAAGCTTATAAAAAGCTACAAAAAGAATCGTTAGCACTTCGTAATGATTTAGAAGAGTTGAGGCAAACAGATGAAGAAACTAGCGCTTGGGCTAATAAGCCTATTCCTGTTGTTATCCGTAACAGGTTGCTTATCAAAGAAACCATTGATAAAAACTGAATACGTTTATATAACCCCACCAAAAACTTTATATAAGCCGTTAGAGGAACCCAAACCTAAAAAATTGGAAACAAATTGGGATTTGTTAATGTGGTCAGAAGAACTTCTTAAAGCAATAAAGGAGAGAGATACAGATAGAAATGCTTTAAGAAACTATATAGAAAAAACCCTTAACCAAAATAACGAGGAAAAAGATGACTAAACAATTTTATTTAGATGAACCTTGTGTAGTAAGTTTTCATACTGGAGAGCTAGGGTAAATAAAAACTGCCCCTTTAGCTGGTAACAGCTATCGAAAACTGCCTTAATTCAGTGGAACCCCTAACGTAAAGACGAGGGCAATACTGAGCGAAGCAATCTTAGAGATTGAACGTGCAGAGGTCAAAAGGCTCAAGTGAGTCGAAATAGGCAGCATCCTTTTGGGATGAAGATATGATCCGATCTTTATAGAAATATAAAGCAGTTCATAAGAGAACGGGTAAAGGATTAACGAACTTTACTGAACAGCATTGGGTATCTCCAGAGATTTCAGGCCAGACTAAGATACTTAAAAAAAGAAGTATACCCTGATCGAAAATTTTTAATTTTTATGAATCCTGATCTTCATGTTTTTATTAATGATTTTGTTTCATTTACAATAAACTGGCCAAAAGAGTTATATGATTTGGGGTTTGAAGGTGACGGTTACGAATTGGTGCCACCTAATTCACCCGCTGGAACTTTAACCCCCCCTGAAGTCTATGCTGATTTAATAAAATATATGAGAAACTTCTATAACTTAGATAAGGCTATAGAGATTTTTCCACCTAGGGGGTGTACTAATTACATAGAATATACTCAGCAAATTTTTGTTAAATATACAAGTCATAAAATTTTTAATTTTGATAAACCTTGTATTACAGTTTTTCCAAGAGAAAGAATAAGAGCCTCAGATAGAAATGTTCCAGCTTTTGTGTGGTTTGATTTAGTTGAAAAATTAAGACAAAATGCTATAGTTGTTTTAGCTGGTACGCCTAGTGGTGCTTGTTTAGTTGATTATGAAGCTGAAAATGTTATTAACATGATTAAATATGATGAAAAAGATAAAACTGAAAAAATAATATCCTATTTAAATAGTTCTAGCTTGTCAATTTCTTCTCAAAGTGGTGGAACTCATATATCACTTTTAACAGGTTGCCCTTCTTATATAATAGGGCATGAAAAGAAAAGACATGCTGTTAGTGAAAATAGGCTAGGGGTGCCAGTATCTTTTAGGTATCTCCCTGATTATAGAATGATAGATGCAAATACTATAATATCGGATATTAATGATTTTATGTCTAAACTTCCAGCAAAAAAAGATAAAAAATATGATGAATTGTTAGAAGAAGATACAAGAATTTTTAACAACATTTTAAAGGTAGAAAATGGAAAGTAATATAGTTTTTTGTGGAGTTTTAAATACTTGTGGATCAACCAATATTTCTATGGCAATTTCTTTCATGAAACAAGGTTTTAAAATTTTACCAATTAATTACAGAACTATTATTTTAACCTATGGGATTTCTTATTTTAATAGATATTTAATTGATATAGTTAAAACTAGAAAACCAGAATTAGTTATTTTTAGTAAATGTAATGGCATAAGTTCAGAGTTAGTTAAAGAATGTAATAAGTATTCCAAAACTTGGCTTTGGAATATGGATTCCAGGTCTACTATTTCTTATTGCCCAGAAGTAATACAACATGCAAGATATGCAAATTTCAGTTCTTGCACTTGTAAAGAAACTGCTAAATGGTTTGAAAGTTTAGGAGTAAAAAAGTGTCATGTTATTTTTGAAGGGGTTGATCCTACATTATATAAACCTTATAATATGAAAAAAAGTAATATTATTTCTTTTATAGGTACAAAAACTGCTGAAAGAGATAAATTTAAAAGGTTGCTAGAAGATAATAAAGTTGAAAATAAATTTTATGGACCTGGTTATACTGAAGAAGTTTATCCTGAGGAATTTTGTAAGATTTGTTCAAGTTCAAAGGCAATGTTAAGTCTGAATACTCATAATAATATTCCAGATTATTTTAGTGATAGGTTATTTAGATATATGGCATGTAAAGCACCTGTAATACACTGGGATTCAACTGGAACATTATCTAAATATTTTGTTGATAAAAAAGAAATATTATACTTTGAAGATGAACAAAAACTTTTACAACTGTTAAAAAAAGATATAAATTTAAAGGAAATCGCAGAAAATGGTTATAAAAAAGTTTTAGCTAAGTACACTTGGGATAACACAATTAATAACATTTTAACTATATCGGAGCTTTTATGAGAATACTAGTATTAAGTCATCATGGATTGGGGGATAACGTACTTCTTACTACATCATTAAAAAAGATTTGGGAAAAAGATAAACATACTTTTGTTTTAGCAACACTTAAAAGATTTGAATCAAATACTCAAGAGTTATTATCAGGCTTACCTTATATAGAAGCAGTTGTTCCTATGTTACCTGATGCTTGGAATGATTTTAGCAGTTATAAACAAGGTATTGAAACAATTAATAGTATGTCTGAAGAACTTAGAATAAGATTAAAGTGTGATAAAGTTATTTTTCCAAAGTGTTTTATTTACCCAGATGTAGAAGATCATAAAGTTTTTAGATTTGCCAAGGAATTAGATGTAACTTTTGATTCACTTTATGATTTTAGACCTGATTTAAAAGTAAAAAAGACTTCTATTGATAAGATTAAAAAACAATTTGGGGATAAAAAATTTATAGTTATTCATACAAAAGCAGGTAATCCGAAGAAGGAGTTAAATAGTGCAGCATTAAAGAATTTAATAAAAAACTATAAAGATTACACACTTGTAGAAATAGGGTCAAAGAAACTAGAAACTTCAGTATTTTTTCCTGAAAACTCGATGGAAGACACAAAAGCCCTAGTTTTTTTAGCAGATCGTGTTATTGCAATAGACTCAGTTATTATGCATATAGCTACTGCTTTTGATACTCCACTTACATCTCTTTTTACTACAACATCAATAATTCAAACTGTACCATTACATTATGATATTGAACTTTTAGCTGTTGATAATGATAAAACAAATATAAAAATATCACAAGCTAAACTAAGAAGTATAAAAGATAGATATAAAAATTCAGTGTTAAACACCCTGGAACCTTATGATAAAAGATTTAAAGGATTTTATTATGATACAAGAGGTACTGATTTTTATAAACGTTGGAAGTTTATAGAAGATAAGTTAATAAGACTTGGCAAAACAAAAAATTTAAAGGTATTGGATATAGGTGCTAATAACGGATATTTTACGGAAAAACTTAGTAAAATAGCAAATAAGGTTGTTGCAGTTGATATAAATAAAGAACAAATTGATCAAATTAAGTCTTTAAAATTACCCAATGTAGAAACTTATTTGATTGATGATCTACTTACTTTTTTACAAACTTGTACTGATGACTTTGATGTAGTTCTTTATATGGGAGTACATCATCATATTTATGAACAGCAGAATCCTGATTATGCAGATGCAATTATCAATGAAATAAGTAGAATTGGGAAGTGTATGTTTTTTGAAATGGGCCAAAGGGAAGAAAAGAATAGCAAGTGGACTATTTGGAAAGATTTAATACCAAAAATGAAAGACTCAAGATTAGAAATTCCCCCTTTGGTATTAGATAATTCTAGGTATAAATACTGTGAACTTATTTCTTCTACAAGAACACATGGTGCTTTTAGATGGTTATTTTATTTTTCAGATCAACCTGAACCTTTAAAAGAGTTGGAGTTTGATGGTAAGAAATATAAGGTAAAACTTTATATTTATGGCTTGGAAACAGAAATGCCGGGGGCAGAACTAGCAGTAAAAGAAACACCAATGGAAGAATTTGATCCTAACATTAGAATGCAGACTAAGTATTACATAGTAGAAGGTGAAGATGAAAAGGTGTTT
>JAGYMU010000092.1 GCA_018399995.1 Halanaerobiales bacterium
ATATATTAACCATAACTATATTTTTTCTCTATATATAATAGTATAAAAAAAGGAAAATCAACTTCCATATATAAATATTAGTTAGTTAAACAAATATTTGGGGGTGTGTGCAATGAATAAAAAATATTTTTTTGTTTTGTTAATAAGTATTATTATGATAATATTTTTAAATACTATTACAGAAGCTGAGGTTAAACAAGGTTATTCTGAAAATGGATACTGGTCCTACTATATCGAAATAGATAATAAGACGAATGAAAAGGAATTTTATTTTACAGTAGTTGATGATATAAATATTGGAAAAGATCCCAATAAAGCTGGTGTTAAAAGCCTCACGATTGTCAAACAACCGGGTGATGTAACAGATTTAATGGTTATGTGGTCGGAAGATATTAAGAGCAGTAACATGCTCTGTCCTGTAACTTGGAGATTTGATTTGGATGAGAAGAAGACTGCCAACTGGCATCTCCCTCTTGAAAACACATTTTTTTACCCAGCTGCTTTCAATGATAAGGTATTTTTAGAAGATTTTCTTATTGAAATGCTGAATTCCATACAGCTAACTATAGAGGTAAATACATATAACAAAAATAATGACATGGCTGTATTTGTTGTTGAGGGTCTGGGTGAATTAATATTACCGTATTTAAATGATTTAGGATTAGAAGAGTTAAGGCCAGTAATAAAAGAAATGCAAGATTAAGGTGAAAAAATAAGTCAATGTATGCAGTATGATATTAACAATAACTAAGCAATATAATTTTTCTTTAGACAACTTAAACTTATGTTAAAAGCTCTATTATAAATAAAACTAAAAGTATAATAAAAGCAGCAGCAGTTATTACGATTTGGTTATTAAGATCAAAATATTCGGGTATACTCAGCTTTTTTAAGGGTTGTTTTTCAAAAAAACTAGTCTGTATTTTAGGATAAATTCTGGCATAAAAAGCCGCTCCCAAAAGTATTCCTGGTAAACCAGCTAGTAGAGCATCCATAGAACCCTGGCCAACTGCTCCTGCTAAAGTCCCTGGACAGTACCCGAGCAAACCGAATCCCACACCAAATAAAAGACCTCCGGTGATCAAAGAGCCGATAGAACCTGATTTAAGATGCAGATGTATCAAACCTCGATATTCCAAAAAGTATATGCCGATCATTCCTGTTAATACAGCAGTTAAAATAATCTTAAAAACTGTAAAATCCTTTAATAAAAGTTGATTTACTAATACATTGTAGTCTGTAACACCACCCTTTTGAAGCAGCCAGCCAAATATTATACCGGTTAACAAGCCAATAATCTTAGGATTAAAATTCTTAGTTTTAATTGTCAACACCTCCAAGCGATTAGTTTAAAAATCATATTTATCTTTAAAAGGGATAAAAGTATTTTTAGTGAGAATGTATAAATTTATCCTTTTCTTTTGATGTGGTTTTTTAAATTAAAGAGCTGTCTCCCCGGATTTTACCGGGAAGACAATGTTATAATTTAATTTAATTAAGTATAAATCATCTTGTATATGTCAAAAATTGATGGCAATCTAATCTTTTTCAAAATAGTAGTAAGCAAAGACGACCTCTCCATGTGGCTTAAAACCATCATATTGTTGAGTAGAGATATTATTTATTTTAAGAGCTGAATTGACAGTTGAAAGCCCCTTAGGCCCCTGTTTTCGAGCCGTTATTTCTGTTGTTTGACCACCTACAGCATAACTTTCCTGAGATGTTCTAACGAGGGAGACTGCATCACCGTTTAAATTCAAACTGGCGGCTGCTTTGCATACTAAGAGAAGTTTTGAATTATCATTAAAAACAGTCCCGGCAATCGGCCAGTCGGATCGATCACCTTCATTATCAAACCAGTTATAGATAGAGTCAAATATCTTTGTATCTTCGATTTCTATAGCGGGATTGCTCAGGCCTATAGGATTAATAAGTTGATTATAGACATTGTGATCGCCGCTGTACATTTCTCCGTGTTCTCCGTAGACAATAAGGATGTTTTTGTTAGTATTTTTGTTTAATTCATTGATCAGCTGTACAGCAAATTTTCTGTTATCTAGATTATCGATTTGCTCGTTATCATAAATAGAGTTTCCTCCAGCTGCAATTATGCCACCATCAGCAAAATTTGCAACCGCATTCAGTTCAGCCTGATTAAAATATTCTGTGGGGGTAAGCATCATAACGATATCATAATTACTTAAAAGTGAACTACTTAAAGGCTCAGTATTATCTGTAGTAACACTGTAACCCGCCTCTTTAAGTTCCTGGCGACATTCACTATAATGATCAATACCATCCCACCAATCCCCTATGGGATTATGTCCATAATACATTAAGATTTTAAGACCGGTTTTTTCTTTAAATACCGCCTTAATTTCTTTATCCTCGTCCATGTTCAAACTGATTTCAGTTTCGCTATTATTTTCTAGATCACCTTCCCACCGGATAAAGCTTGCCTCATTATGAGATACGGCTTTTAGATTAATCACTGCATCTTCATTAAAGTTCTCACTATAGGGTAGTTCAATTTCTTTTCCGTCTAACTCAACATGTCCTCCACCCTCAATATTGATGGACAGATTGTACTTGCTTTCGGTTACCAGTTTGGCGTCATTAGAATTTAGAGGGTAATATTCGAAATTGGTTTCTCCTTTTTCACCGAACCAGCCTGGCAGATCATAATTAAATCCATCTTTTATTCGGCTGTCTAATTTATTATATGCTTCACTTAATGTATCTCCCTTAGCCAAATTTTTAACCAAATTTAGCTTGCCGTCTACTATAAAGTCATTATCACCGGTAATGTTTGTCCATCCCATATAACTTTGAGCCCCATTTTGGACGAAAGCCTGGGCCATATAGTCTTTTTCCAGTGAATGGCAGGAATAGGATATGATTATCGAATCAGCGAAATCGGTATTATAATCTTCAACAAATTTATTAGTAATTGCGATATTACCGCCCGGAAAGCCGTAATGCAACCTATCTTTGAGCCAATCGGGGTTGGTAAATCTTATCTGTTCGGTCTTTTCACCGGTTTCAAAAACGATTTTATCACCGATCAAATTACCGTGGCCGTGCATAAAGATAAAACCGTACTCATCAAGTTTTTTAAAAAGATCTAAATCTGCTTCTGGAGTGTTTTTTAAGTCCACTTCAAAATTTATATCTTTTAAAACTTCTTTTATATCATTTAAGAGGGACTTCGTATTTTGATAAGAATCATCTTCAGATAGGGTATTTACGAGTAGGGCTCGTTTGCTTTTTATTACATCCTGCGGCTTTGTGGTTGATAATTCACCTACTGTGCTGTCCATCTTTGCCGTTTCCTGGACTGGTGTTTCTGTGATAAAATCGTCATAGTACCAGGAAGCACTACCGCCATTTTCGAAATTTATAAGAAGGCCTTCCCCGCCGCCCTCAGCATGTTTGACGCCCGATAAATTCTGTACATCTTGGGCTATCTGTGATAGGCTCTGAGCACGATTTGTGGGGTCGTAAAGTTTATTTACTTTACTCTTAACAGAATCATATGTAGTGTTTATCTCTTCAAGTTCTTCTTCATAGAGCAGTATTTTGAAGCTGATATCTTCTCTTTTATCAACGGTTACTTTATTGGGATCAAAGACCGCCACTTCACTTTTGGCAGGTGAAATTTCTACTTCTCCCTTAAGCCCGCTTTTGCTCCATTTTCCCTTGTTGTTGGTTTCTGCTGTACCAAATCCACCGCTGAAATAAATAGTAACTCCTTCTGCTCCCTCACCATCTGCCTCGATGATCTCACCGGAAACAGTATATGTAGGTTGAGCAGGATTATTACTTCCACCTCCACAGGATGTCAAAATGATAATAACTAAAAATATGACTGATATAGCTGTATATCTTTTTGCAGTTAATATATTCATCTTAAAATTCCCCCAAATAAAATAATTTGTATTTATCTTTTCATAGATAGGCAAGTTTATTATTTTGAAATATTTAATCAAAGGTGAATATTAGTTGAATATAGTTTGCTAAATTTGTATTTTGAGTTTTAATTTAAAAAGAGATTAATATAAGAGTAAGGCGGTTATTATCCCCCCTATAAAGAAACAAATTGATGCAATCCAGCTGCTTACAGCCAGCTGTAAAGTACCGCTTATCCCGTGACCACTTGTGCAGCCGCCTGCCCAGCGTGCACCTAGACCTAAAAAGAAGCCACCAATTAAAGCAATCAACAAACGTAAAAATGGTGTGTAGCCGAACTTGGCTGCCCAGACTTCAGGGATCAACTCAAAATTGAATTGTCCAGAGGTAATTGCTGACAGAAAAGAACCAATTACAATGCCTATTACTAACATCCACTGCCATTCAATTTCAGGTTTGTATTTTTGATAATAGGCTTTTTCTGTACTTTTAGGGCCTAAAAAAACCTTTTCCAACATACCACTAGTACGCACAAAGGATGTTGAAGTACCCAGGGGTTTGTCTGATACCAAAAATGAAATCCAGCTTAAAACACCAATAAAAAGACCGACCAAATATGGAGACCATTCAGCTGAAAGTATAAAATTCATATTTATACTCCTCTCGTTTATCACGTATTGTCAAAAGTTTAATAAAAATTAATTTATTTTTTAATGAAATCAGTGCAATAATCATTTCAGACAGTATTTCAATAGCTATCTTTGCACTGATTTTTAAAAATTCTTCATTTGCAATAGACTTTTAAAATTCTTTATATATACTATCTTCAAACTATAGGACAGGTTGTGGAAGACCAGCCAGCTAAACCGCCTAAGATAACATGTGTATTTTTAAAACCTTTTCTAGTTAGCAGACTAGCAGCAGTTGTCGATCTTAATCCACTTCCACAGAAAATATAAATTGACTGGTCTGTGGGAATTTTATCTAAGTTATCGAGCAGTTGAGTTAAATGTATATTATGAGCATCTTTGATTTTACCACTACCTGCAATCTCCTCTTCTCCTCTTATATCAAGCAGCCAATAATCATTATTTTGATCAATTAATGAACAGAGTTTTTGGACTCTAATTGTTTTAATAGAACTGCTATTTTTGCCAGCCATATGCCATTTCAGCATCCCATCTTTAAGATACCCCTTTATATTATCATATCCTAGTCTGTGCAGGATATCTATGGCTTTTTGTGGATAAGCCCCATCAGTTATTAAAAGTAATTCTTTATCATAAGGTATAAACCAGCCTGCAAAGCTAGCCAGACCTTCCTGCCATATAGAAATAGAATTGGGTATATGTGCTGACGCAAAATCAAGTTCATTACGGATATCTAAGATTAAAGTATTTTCTGATTTTAGTTTTTTATCAAATTTAGCAGGGTTTAAAGCCTCAGCTTCAGGTAATCCTTCAATAAAATCTGTTCCGGTTAAGTTTAGTTTTTCCATTTTTCTAAAGTAGGGTGGTCTTTCCAGTACTACCTTTACATTTTCAACAAATTCTTCTTCATTTTCATACTGTAGATTTGGATTTACCTTTTTTTCCAGGCCCAGGGTAGTTAGCTCACGTTCTGCAATAGTATGGCCGCAGACCGAACCAGATCCATGGGCTGGACACATAATAACACTATCTCCCAGTGGTAATATTTTGTTATATATTGAATCATAGAGTTTGTGGGCTAAATCATCCATTAAATCTTCTCCCATAAGATCAACACGACCGGTATCGCCGGCAAATAATGCATCTCCCGTAAAGACCATGAGTGGCTCTTCAGAAAAATCATATAAGATATAACTAAATGAATTTAAGGTATGTCCAGGGGTATTGATTGCTTTTAACTTAAGTCTTCCCACAGTAAATTCTTGTCCATCTTGAACAGCCTCACCGTATTGATAATCTAAGTTATGATCAGCATGCCAAATTTGTGCACCGGTTAGTTTGGCTAGATCTATAGAACCAATTATATAGTCTTCATTTCTGTGGGTTTCAAAAATGTGCTTAATTTGATAACCCTGTTTAGAGGCTTTGTTTAAATAAACATCTATATCCCGGCGGGGGTCAATTACTACTGCTTCTTCTTGATCTCCAATTATATAAGAATAATGTGCTAGACCAGCTGTATCAATTTTTTCAAATAACATATAAATCAACTCCTTTATTTTTTATTTAAAAAGCTTAGTAAAAACAATTGTAAGGAATATATTGGATAATGGTTAATTAAATAATTATTTTCTT
>JAGYMU010000093.1 GCA_018399995.1 Halanaerobiales bacterium
TCTCACGATAGAGAAAGGAGGTATGAAACCATGGATGTTGACAGGGTAGAGAACTGGAAGCGGTTCTCAGAGCATATGGAGGAATATATCAGGGAGAAGACAATTAAAAAATATGAGGTTGATGCAGCAGGTGGCTTTGATCTCATGTCAATTACCAACAGTCCCATGATATGTGTGTGGCATATATTAAAATACTCCCTGAGGGTGTGGAATAACAAGGGGAAAGACCATGACCTTGAGAAGATGGCACACTATGCTGAGATGGCGTGGACTATCTCTGATGGGAAGGGGGTGAGGAATGAGGTTTTGAGGGATGGACTGACTAACAGTTAAGTTTACTAATTTAATGATATGAATGAAAATAACCTCCTGATGTGAGAGTGGTTGAGGGGGTTATTTTTTTGAAAAAATTTGTGTAGTGACTTAGATAAGAGGCTGAGAAAACGTAATTCTTTTGTTATGATATAAATAGGTTTTTTATATTAATCTTGCCATGTGATAATAACGAAATAGGAATAACAAAAATTTTAAAATAAGCTTTTTGGATTAAAAGGGTTAGCTCGTTTTTAAAAATACAGCTTAAAAAAGTTAAAAAAGTTTGATATTATATGTAATATAGCATATTTTATAATCTGAACAAAAGGTAAATTGCTTTCAAATGTCTTTGGTTCCCTTGGTGCTGCCTATGTATATGTAGGTGAAGTGCTTTTATACCATTAATTTACCCCATAATGATGCATAAAAGAGAGAACATAAGCTAGAATTTTATCATGTCTGATAAAGAATTGGTAGTTTTTGAAAAAAGATTTGCAGATTGGAGAATTTCTCATCCTAATCACTGGATACCTACAACCGACATAAGAGACACGGTTAATTTTATTTCTAAGCAAACTAAAAAAATTAGGGAAAACCAATTTAAAACAGCAAACCGTATTATTGTTAGCCAAGAGCAGGTAAAAGGAGAACTTGAAAAGGTGGCTGTTAGTTCTGAAAAAATTATTAAGGGGGTAGAAGGACTAGCTGCAGCCTTTGAATGGGGTTTTTCTGAAATAATCTGGCACTTAGAACAACAAAACAGAGTCCTTATGGAGATTCTGAAAGTATTGCAATCTCCTCTAGATGCTCAATCTAAAGAATTAAAGAAGAGAGCTCAAGAAGCGTATAGAAATGGTTGGATTGATGATGCTTTACAAGATTTTTTAGAATCTGAAAAGAAAAATAGATATGATTTTACTGTTCATCAAAGCTTGGGAAATATTTATCTGTTTCACAAAAAACGACCAGAAATAGCCGTAAGTTATTATGAAAAAGCGGAAAAGTATGCTGCTCCTAAATCTTCATACCATGCCAGTTTAGCCTTGCTTCATATAGGGTTGATAAAATATTTTCAAAAGGATTTTCAAAAAGCTTATAAAGCGTCTTTAAAAGCACTGGAATTTTCTCCGCAACTTTCTGAAGCTCATTATCAATGCGCTAAGTACTGTGCAAAGCTCGGTGAGGAAGAAAAAGCAATCGAACACCTAGATAAAGCTATAGAAAAGGATAGGAATTATTGTATAAAAGCAGACTCAGAAAAGGATTTTGATTTAATGAAGGATCGATTGCTACGTTTTTTTAAGGTGAAACGTAATGAAGCATACATACAAGCTAAAAAAGGAATAACCTTAGCTCACAAATCTATTTTGTGGGCTGAAAAAATTGCCAAAGGTCATGAAATAGCGTATATAGAGTGCGCTGAAGAGCTTAAAAATGCTAAATCAAATGTAGTTAAGGCAATAGAAAATTTAAAAAGGAAAGCTTTCTTTGATTCTCTGGATGCATATTCTACAGTAATCGCTATCCCTAATCAAGTTTTGAATTCCCTAAAAATGGCTTTATCGCACCAAATTTCTGGATATGAGAAAAAAATTAAAAAATATATAGATCTTCAAAGCAACTTATCATTTGGCTTTGCCTTCGCTCTCGTTGCATTGGTTTGGATTATTAATTGCCTAAGTCAATTTTCAGATGGAAGTATAGTTGGCGGGATAGTACAACTTTTATTTAGCATCATTGTTATTCCAGCAGGTGGTTATGCGCTTGGTGCTTTATTTTACATATTTACCATTCCTATTAAAGTAAATGCTGTAAACAAAATGAAGCATAAAATTATAGCAGCTCGTGATATCGTTAATAAATAAAATTCATTGTAAACCAAACACTTACTTTAGACAAGTTCAATGATCTCAGGGATACTATATTTCAAATACAATAAATGGCTTTATTATAGTTAAATCTTTCTATTTTATAGAAAAATTGAGAGACTCATTTGTACATTGATTAAATTTTTGGGATAATGCATGGTAGGCAAAGAATTTACCTTAATGGCATTACTTTTTGCGCGAAGTAGAACCTCTTTAATTTTTTTGTTAATAAAGTATCTATTTTATTCACTTCACTATTTTAAAGCAAAGCCCACATTGTCTCATCAATTTATCGTTACCCGTAAATTATTAGGAGGCTTTGGAGTATCGGGCTCGGGATCAGACGACCCACCACCTCCAATACCGCTATTAAAATGGTCATAAATGGATATAAGTTTTAAATCTTCCCTTGTTCTTTTGTTCCAACACTTTTTACATTCTGGTACACTTTTTCCCATCGAGTTTTCTGCCCACACACACACCGATTCATTATCGTAGTAAAAAGTGTAAGTCTTTTGCCCATCTTCATTTTCAAAAGACTGTTCAGCATTATTCCCACTTAATTTCCGCTCTGGACTTGTAGGTGAGCCTGTATCATATCCTTTTCGGTTCATCATAAAATAAAGCTCTAAAAATCCCATAAATATAGGATAAAAGCGCTTTTGATTTTCATTCCAAACAAACATTGTTCTTCCACATTTTCCCCCGACAAAATCTTGAGATAATCTTCCCCAAGCCTTGTGAACTCTTATTCCATCATTACCTAGCCAAGGTGAGTAATTAATTGGGACGCCAAAATATTCATAGCCGCCAAAAAGAAAAAAATCATTGTACATTATTCTGCTTTTGGGTTCTATGAAAACACCAAAGTTCCCACTACCAGCAAATTTTCCAATATTGCTTCGTTCTTGGATAAATGAGAGTGGGTCAAATGTGACATCACGTAATGGGGGTACGGTGGCTTCGTATGCTTGCTTAGAGTCCGGATAGCATTTAGTATCGGTATTAACATTAGTAACCTGAGAACACTTAGGGAGGTCTCTATTTATTTCTGAATAATAAACATCACCTAAATCATCTCGCGCATTGTAATATTCCCACTCATCGGGAACATTTGCAGGTGTGTTTTTTTCTAAAACTTCGGAGTAAAATGGTTTTTTATCTATTTGCCATCCAGCCCAAGATGGCCAGTAGGGTTGTTTGTGGACATCATAATATAATTGGCCCTGGAAATGAGAATGTCTACCATTGGAATGACCTGCATGAGGGTCGTATTTGCTGCCTCCTGATGTCGCTATTATAAGCCCTCCAATTATATGCCCATCTCCTCTGTCCTTTGGGTCTCCAAAGTCTCTATTGCGGTACTTCGCAAAATTTCCCTGCTCATCAGTTATAGCATCAATGAACTGTTCTTTACTAATTTTATCCCCTTTTTTGACATACCAACTTTTGTTGTGCGCCCAGATAAAATATCTAGCTGCCGCAGGTTCTAAGCCAGGAAGTTCTTTACACTCCATAACGACCAATCCACCCCAAGCTCCCCAATCGTCAGAATAAATTATTTTTCCGTACCATGGAGCGATGACATCTTCCCCGTCAACTGCTATGTCAATTCCCGCGTGTCTCCCGTCACCTTCCTCATCGTTAGGTTCATATGAATATTTGCCACGATAAAGCATAGTGAAAGCTGGCAGTTCGCACCTCGAATTTATGTATCCCTCTATTTTCCCTCTGTAGTATGGAATTTTAAACGGTGTTTTCATTTCCAAGTTAGAATCTGCAAAACCAACAGAGGATAAAAGTATTGCTATAATAAAAACACTTAGACTATTTAATATCAGCCTATATTTATTTTGAGTGAACATTTTCACCCTCATTGTTTTAATAAAAAACTGTACATTTAATTATCTATATTTTCTGGCTACACAATCATTTTAATTTTACATTAAGAAAGTTCATTCATTTTTTCTCTGCGCATGAGAGATTTAGGATTTCCCCTCCATCGCATTCAATTAGTGAGAAGATCCGAATATTTTGCATATGCTAACTGGTTACAACCCTCATCTAATAAATTACATAAGGCCATAGCTTCAACAATCCACGAGGCTTCGTATAACTTAATCTTGTCTTTAGTCCTAGAGAGCAATAATCCCTTATGGGCAAATTTACGTAATACGCTTTCGAATCCTGATGCAGTTTTGTAACCATATTTTTTATATTCAGAATTGCTTACTTCCCTTTTCCTATAAATCTTTGAAAGGAATCCTTTATAATGATTGATGTCGTAAATGGTAGAAGTCATTTTATCGCTATATTCTATTAAATAATTAAAGGCATGTTCAGAAAGCAGTTGTCCATTGGCTTTTACATACTCTTGAGCCCTTATTGTTGTGTCAGAACAAATCTTAAAAGTTTCCCTTAACTCAAAGTGTGTGAATTCATAAATCATCGTGTGAGTTGTATCATCAAGCGGTGGGTAAATAGTATAGTCAACATCCAGCTTTCCTTTTTTTGACTTAGCAATTTTTTTTCTATTTTCTCTAAATGTTTTTAAATCACTCTCATTTGATAATCTAAGCGATTTCTCGCGCTTCTCTATTGCGTAAAGAAATACTTTTGGCTGCAATTTTTGTAATGTAATTTCTTGGCCTGTCAAGTAGCCTCCTAATCTTCTACTTTGGCTACTTATTAACTGCCCCAGGCCTTTTTGTCCCACAAGAATCCAGTAAATGTTATCACTCGTAAAAAATGAGTCTCTAATCTCATCTAGAATTCTTACCAAATTGATTTCTCTTTTAAAAGTATCTATATTATCGAGAAGCATAAAGACTCCTGATAAATCTGTTTCATCCAAAATATTGTTTAATAATTGATAAAAAGCCGTTAATGGATCTCGCATTTCTTGACTTTCATAAGTATTTGATGTGTAACTCATTCCGAAACTTGCCACCTGTACGCCTAAACCTCCAGAAGACGTCTTTAATCTTACCTTTGTCCAGTAATCTATATAATCTTTTATTGAATGTGGTATTTTTTCTCCTGTATTCATAAAGTGAGTATTGATATTCGTAGTAAGAGAAATAACTGACTTTAAAGAAAATGAATTTATATCATCACGATCACTCAACTCCACTTTTTTATACGAAGGAAGTATTTTTTTATTTAAATATGAAGAGGCTAATTTAAAACCCTTAGGCTTATAACAAATAAATTGACAAGCATTAACAAAACTCGTTTTACCGATGCCAACGTCTCCACCTATTACTTTTAAGCATTTGTTATCACTAAAACAATCATCTATAAACTGGCTAATTTCATTATCTCTTCCGCATAACAGACTTGTACCTAAGTCATCTATAGACAACGGTTCTATAAAATATATATTCCTTTTGTAACCTAAATTTTCCCAGATCATACTATACCTTTGCTATTTTTGATTTCTCTGATTTTTTATTTGTGCAAAGCAAAAAAAACAATATATTCTTAAAGACGGATAACTCGACTTAATCTCCAAAATATGAAAGCTCTGAACGTCTGTCCCGTATCATTGATTTAGAATACATCCCCAGTGGAGAATAGACTTAATGGTTCTTCCCATTTTAGCTAAAAACAAAGTGTTCATTTTGATACCATTTAATTTTTTTGTCACAACAATGATTAAACTCACTGAGCTTTTGTGCATAATGAAAAAATGACTAGTGTAACGATTTGTGATTCTTTCACTTTTAAACATTAATTTGCTCTATGGATCTCATCGCTATCGATAATAATCTCATCACCTGCAATATTTCTTATCTTCATCTTAAATTTATCAGTATGAAGAGTATAAATGCCTTTGATTCTATCTTTAATTCCTGCTTTATCTTCTAAATCAGGGCTGCTTTCCCATACTTTTTTTAAAGAGGTATCAAATTGTACGGCTTCAATCAGTTCAAGGCCGTTACTGCTAATCTTCACTACTTTTGAT
>JAGYMU010000094.1 GCA_018399995.1 Halanaerobiales bacterium
TATCATCTAATCTTTGGAAATCAAAGTTTTCGACTTTAAAATCTCCTTTCTTATCTTTAAGATATTTTACTAAATTGTTTTCTTCTGCCCATTCAACTATAGCAACAGCAGAACTATCAAACATAGGGACAATCTTCCCGTTATTTATAAATTGAGGATTCCCGTTATCATCATATCCAAAAGAAAAAGCTTTCATAGCACTTCCATCCAATGCCCGCATGCTGATATTATCATCCTGTAATCTTATATACAAAGTAGCTTCTTCGAAACTATTCATAACTACATGTACATCTCTAACGTTCTGGGCATAATTAAGTAAAATAGTCTCTTCTCGGAATTTCTTCCAATCTATCTCTTCGTTAGGCAACTTATCAAAAGATGCATCTGCTCCCGGTTGCAATCTAACAGCTAATGTAAAATCATTTTTAAACGCTGCCCCTAAATTTTCATCTGCACTAAAAACTTCATCCATAATTCTACCCGCATTCAACATATTGGATAAAAAGAATATATATTCCGGGGAATATTGACTGATGCCCAACTGTTGTTTGTGACTATCTAAATCATCTATTGCCCATTTTACATATTCTTCATACATATCAGGGCCCTTGATTACTCCGCTCGGTAAATCATCGGCTTTCTTCGGTATTCTATAGCTTAATAATGTTTTTATCCCGAGGCAACAGGAAGATTTTCTTGCTCTTGCCTCATCTCCTACTGCAGGAGTCCATCCGTGCGGTTTTCTTCCAATCTCACTATTACCATCCCTAATAGCATCAATTCTGCTTCGAGTAGAACCACCATCGTCCCATGGGGGCTCAACTACCACCGAAAACCGTTCAGTAATCTTAGAACGCAGTTCTTCCAACTTTTCTTCTCCCAATATAGATTGTGCCAACCCTCCGGGGTTTTCTAAAATACTCATCAAAACATCAACTGTATCTATAGCAACTTCGCTTCCCATTCCTCCGGCGATAAAAGAAAAGCCCGGTTTAGCACCTAAAATATTTTCTTTAACTGATTTTAAAATACCTAATTCTCCTTGATAACTCCCACCCCCAATTATACCTAAAACTACTGCTTCATAGGGAATTCCCAAATGAACCACCGAATTAAATATAAGTTCATTAGCCATGCGCTTATTACCATCTGCTAATCTGCTAACATAAAAATGATAATTCTCACTTTTTTCTATATTGTGATATGCTTCATCTAAAATTTGCTGGTCTCCTGTAAAGACACCACCTGAAAAACATAACTTGCCTCGAAGTTCAATAGCATCTATTATATTTTTTGCATAAATTGCTTTTTCTGAACCAGGATTAAGTTCAATTGCCTCTCTTATCTCTTCTGCTTTTTCTTTATACCCGTCCGAACCTGAATGTAATGTTTTAAGATATAAATCCCAAAGTTCTCTGGCGGCATTTTCTCTTTCCTGAGCATCTAAACTCGCAATACCAATATTTTGAAGCAATGAATAACTTCTTACGACACGAAAAGAAGATGTATAAACTTTACAAGTATCTAAAACTGCTGTATTAACAAAAATCTGAAAAAAGAAAACAATTAAAAAAGCAGACAAAATTCCTTTTAGTCTGCTATCAATCTTCTTTAATTTCATCATCCTTTCCTCCTTTTAAAATCCTCTATACTACATTTTCCCAAACTCCTCTAAAATTTCTTCATAACTATCTGTTATGGCTTTTAAAGTTTCATAACCTTCTAAAATATCATTTATTTCTGACAATTTACTACTCAAATCTCCTACTGGCAAATTTTCGTCATTTTTTGCTCTAAAGATACTATTTAAATAAGAAAGCTTCATTAAATTATCTGGAGTAATAGTACTTGAAAGAAAAGCTGACCTATGATTTTCAACAATTTCCTTTAAAAATTTATCCTGTAAAATACCCAACAGATTTCTTTTGCTTGTACTGGATAAATTTGCTTCTTCAACTACCCAATTATTAAACTTTCTTAAGTCATCAAACTTCTCTTTAATAAATTTATATTCAGGCGTTAATTCTCCGGTTTGAATCTTTGTATAAATAGCTTTCATATATTCATCCAAAACTAAGAAATTAGATTCTATGCCTTCATAAACTCTTTGTTTCATTAAATAAAGTGCTTCTATAGGAAGTATTCCCCTCTCATACAATCTTACATAATAGTTTGGCAACTGCCAGTAAACTAATCTATCTGACTCCCCCTGAGAAGCATAGTTTCCTACCGGAGAAAGCAGCGGTTCTATCCTTGCAAATATAAACGGTTTATCAGTATGGTCATATCCAGTAGCTGTCCTATTAGTAAATCCTTTTACAATAAACCAGTTGTAATGCGGTTTATTTAAACCTTGTGACATCTCAAAGTTTGCCTGCCCTTTAAAAATAACTAAATCGGAGTTTCCAATAACTTCAGCTACTTCCGATGTCAAATCAGAAAGTGGTATTCCTTGAATAAACGGACCATTTTTAACTATCTCGAATTTACCAGCTTCAACATAGTCCTTTAATTTGCTAAAAAAACTTTTATATTCGTCGTCATATAAATACTTCTCGTCTTCCGGCATATCAACCTCTTTTCCATCCCTCATATATGAATAGCCAGGAGCTTTTTTTCCGTGGACTAATTGATATGCAGCTTGATAAGAAAAATCATTACTTATACCACGACTACCTTTAGGAATAAAATATACTTTTGTATCCGCTTCGGGATGAACTTTTTTTACATACTCTTCTCTATACGCTATTAGTTCCTCTATAAATTTTAAATCATATACTGCTTCACCATGGTTATCAGGAACAAAAGAAAGAGTAACTTTTCCCGGGTTATCTAAAACTTCCTCTACAAATTTATCCCACATATCTATTTTCAAAGGCTTTTCCCTAGCTTCGTTATATTTTTCTATTATAAAATCTACTCCTCTTTTCTGCCATCCGGCTTTTATATCTTCATTATTTAAATCCAGTATACCGCTACCAATGGATTCTTTTGCTCTTACTAAAAGTCTAGCCTTAGCCAAAGCGCTCGCTCTGTCTGTCTCATCCCCATATCTTTCTGAAGCTATTTGTTGTGCAACTCTTTCAAAATCTCCATCCAAAGATTTTTTAATCTCATCAATTGCAGCTCTATCAGCATCAACATTAGCGTCTCTCATAGGGTCATATGCAGATAACTCGGATTTAAAATTTTTTGTAAGTAACGCTCTCATTAAATTTCTTCCCACTAAAATAAGCTCTGTATTGCAAAGGTCATCTCTCCAATAATTCCCCATCCAAGGAGCTTCAGAATTTGCAGGGTCTTCTTCTATAAAAGCAGATGCCATTGCCCATTCTATTACCTGATTAAACTTATCAAGATTTTTCATCGCATAATCATCAGCTTCCTTTTCAACTTCCCTCATAATCGCTTTATCTGCAGGGTTTTTACTCCCCCTTATTTCAGAACGCTTCTGTTGTGTAGTATAACCTCTTTCCTCAAGAGCCGCTCTGATTCCCAACTCTTTTAATTCATTAGAAGCTATCTCATACGCAACATAATCCCTATAAGCATACCATAATAAAATTCTCTTAGCCCTACCATGAGGAACGGTTCCTGGAACATAATTTTCTAAATCTACAATATTCCCTAATCTCTCTTCATCAGCTGCATCTTGAGGTAAAGAAGAAAGTAAATTTAAAACTTCATGTTCTAATCTTACAATAGTTTTTGGTATACCATTTTCTATATATTCCTCATGGCCTGTATATTTTTCATCTGTTGCTACACCAATAACACCGATAGTATTTCTTAAATTTAAAACTGCCTGTAATGCATTAAAATATTCATCAAGATTTACACCTTCAGGATACATAAATCCACTCATTACAAAAATCTTATCCATTAGAGTATTATAAAGGTCTTCATTATGTTTTCTTAACCTTAAAAGTAAATCACCAGCAAAAGCTTTCATATCAGAATCATTCTGTCCAAGCATAGCAGCAAATAATAATGCGCTTTTTTCTAATTTCTTAGTATTTTCATCTTCTATCTCGTTTAAAATTCTGTCAAACAAAGTCTGAAGTTCATTTTCTTTTTCAAAAGAAAGTTCACCTTCTTCAGCCTTTAATTTTTCTTCTGCCTTTAATTTTTCTTCTGCCTCTAATTTTTCCTTAAATACTTCAAACTCATCTGTATAACTAACTAAATCTTCTTTCGGTAAATATTCTAATAATATTCCTGCTTCGGCATTATTTAAATCTGATACATTTAACACTACTGACTTCTTGATTTCTTTAATACTTTGAGGCACCACTAAATCTTCACCAATATAAGAATCAGATATTCTCATTCGGTATTGAACATCAGAATTATTTATACTAACTCCCGCACCAATAGATGAATCTGTAATATTTACATTCCTAAGAACCGTATTTTTACCAGCAGGATTATCCACAATCCAAACTCCTCGGAGATTACAATTTTCTAATACACTTCCACTTCCTATATGAGTAAGAGGATCTAAAACAATTTTTCCTGATAAAGTAACATTATTTCCAAAAATTTTACCAATATCTTCTATTTTGAATTTAGCTGTATTATCAAGATGAAACTCGATTTCTGTCCCGGGAGCAATCCTTACTCCAGGCAAAGATTCTATTTCGTCAACCACCTGTTGTTTCCAAACTTTCAATAAATCAATATAATCTTGTCTATCATCTATAAGCTCAAATCCACCTTCGCTTTCTACTATCTCCTCTACTAATATATCATCAAATTTTTTCTTACCCTTATAAACATCCTTTGCCTGTTTTGCAGAACAAATTGTTAAAATGTCCTCTCCGTCTATTACAACAGATACTCCCTTTTTCTGTTTTCCTCCTTTCTTTTCAACTACTGCACGCAACCACCCTATTAATCTCGCATTAGGCTGGTCTTTTAAAGCTAACATAGCTTTATTTGCTTCTACTATTTCTAAATAAGTAGCCTCATCTCCAAGATTTAATTCTTCTATTACTTCATAGGCTGCCCTAAAAGCAGCATCATCTCTATCTTTTATACCGCTAGGCACATAAACCGGCGTACTATCTTGAGGTAAATACTCTATCATTTGTTCATAGTTTATATCTTCAAATTGAATTAATCCCGGACTCTGTCTATAATCTTCAATTTTATCTTCTTTAACCACTTTTTCTAATAACTGATCGCCTACTATTACTATAGGCGCAATATCCGGAAATAAACTGGTAGAACTGGAAACCAATCTTGTAAGGGACTCTGCTCCTTCAGGCTTAGCCGCATCTATTTCATCAGATGCTATAATTATTTGTCTCATCCCAAAATTCTCCGGAGGTTGATGAGCAAAAATAAATCGCGTAATATATTTCCAATCTACAGGCCTCTTAGCACTTTTAGCTAAAGCCGGCAATTCTTCAGCTAATACCTCTAAAGCACTACGTGTTAATTCCTTCGCTCTGTCTCTATCTACTCTATGCTGGTCATCCTCTAAATCTAATCCATTTAAATAACCCTCAAGCATTTTCATAAAAGGCCCTTTTTGAAAAGTACCTTTATCATAATATCCCCAGATAGTTCTTATATTTTCAAGCCCGGCAGTTACTCTATACTCATATCTATTCATCTTACTTTTAACCCCGATACCTAAAAACTTTTGAACAATGTTTTTAAGTTCCTGGGATGAAATTTTATCCAATTTTTCTGTTATTCCACTTTTACTTTCCCCAGTACTTTCATTTAATTCAAGAGCTTTATCCGATAATTTATTTCCATTCATATGATTTTTCACGAGTTCTGCTATCTCACTAAGCAAATTACCGTAATCGCTATACTCGCCAAGCAATCCTTCCATTTGTATTATTTCACCTAACAATTTTACTTTTTCATATATAGCTAATCTATATTTGCTAACTATTTTATTCTTTTTTTCTTCTAATATCCAATCTTCTACCCAATTCAATTTCATTAAAGGCCAAAGACTATTATCCTCCAAAAACCCTGATATTTTATCCTTCATCTCATCTTTATCTGT
>JAGYMU010000095.1 GCA_018399995.1 Halanaerobiales bacterium
TTATATCCCTCTGTTTTAAGCTGACTGCTTAAAGATTCTATGTAATTTTGATTCATATTTTTTACAAAATCGAAGTTCTGGTTTTCTTTTATGATAGGCCTCAAATACAAAAAGCGAATGTTTCTCTCTCGTACAGCTCTTAAATACCTATCTATTATTTTAGTTTGGCTATATTTATTCATCTCTTCCTGAGTGATGCTGTGGACTCTTATTAGATTATAATTAAGACTTTGCGCGAGTTTATCTTCACCTTTCTGCACACTAATTATTGCTTCAATAAAACCGAAAATATTTTTATTTTCCTTCATAATCTGTTGGGTCTTTTTCAGTTCATTCGGATAACCTAGAATTTCCTCACCGGCAAATATAATGGTGCTTTGATCTTTAACTTTTTCTAAAAGTTGGAAATTGATACTGTTATTATTCCAGTTTTCAAATCTATAGACTATATTCAGATCTTGAGCTTTAATTTCACTGATTAATTCTTCTGGAAATCCGAGGTCTATAGAAAGGTAGTCCTCAGTCCAGAAGGGAAAAAAGACAACGTTTCTGCCCTCTATTTTTTTAAAACTTAGATCAAAATCATCTTTTAAATATTTTAAATTATTATAGAACTGATCTTCTTGACTAAAAATTAAAAAGGCACTCTCTTTTCGATCAGGAAAACTATGCCAAAAACCATCTTTTCCATTTGATAATAATTCAATTTTATTGATTTCACTTTTGGTAAATTTAATAATCCGGTCAATTTTAATCAATTTTTCTATATCATAGGGTGTTACAGCTATTGAGTTCACACCATGATTTTTTAACTGGTTTAATGTTAGCTTTTGATTGTTATATTGCAAACCCATCTCCGCAAGAGAATTATAATCAAAGGCTAACTCCACATTGTGATTTGCTTGTTCAATAGAAACCCGCTCTTTTATGCCGAAAATGGCGATGAAAAGAGTCAAGATTATTAAAATATAAAAAAATTTTTTGCTCATAGCTGCCTCCCAGGTTTAAATTATATATTTACATTTCCTTCGTTATTCTGTTTTAAATAAGCTTCCATAAACTCATCTAGATAACCATCCATTACTTTATCTGTATTTCCTTCTTCCATTCCTGTTCTGTGGTCTTTGATCATATTATAGGGATGAAATACATAGGAACGTATTTGACTGCCCCAAGCAATCTCCTTATGTTCTCCCCTTAATTCATCTATCTTATCAGCTTGAGCCTCTTCTTTTAATTCATAAAGCCTTGTTTTCAATATTTTAAAAGCCATCTGTTTATTTTTATGCTGTGACCTTTCATTCTGACACTGAACAACTACACCAGTGGGTTGATGGGTGACCCTGACAGCTGAATCCGTTTTATTTACATGCTGGCCGCCTGCACCACTGGCCCGATAGGTTTCTATTTTTAAATCCTGGTCATCAATATCAACTTCAATATTTTCTTCAATTTCTGGCAACACATCTACTGAGGCAAAAGAAGTATGCCTCCTGCTTGATGAGTCAAAAGGAGAAATTCTCACCAATCTATGAACTCCGCTTTCTCCTTTTAAGTAACCAAATGCATATTCACCTTCCACAAGTATCGTTACCCTTTTTATACCTGCTTCATCTCCATTTTGGAAATCAAGCGTTTTTACGACAAAATCATGTTCCTGAGCCCAACGGTCATACATTCTGAGCAGCATAGCCACCCAGTCTTGTGATTCTGTGCCACCCGCACCGGGATGTATAGAAAGTATAGCATTATTTTTGTCATGTTGACCGCTCAATCTTGTTTTGAGCTCAAGTTTATCAAGCCTATCAGAAAGTATTTTAATCTTTTTATCAACTTCATTTAACAGACCTTCATCTTCATTTTCACTAATTAACTCTAAATAAACCTCTATTTCTTCTATATCTTCTTTTAGTTCAACAAGCAAGGAAAGTTTATTTTTTATACTGTCTACTTTTTTACTGATCCGGGTCGCTCGTTGATTATCATCCCAGAATTTAGGAGCCACCATTTCCTCTTCCAGGTTATCCTTTTGATCATTTAAAGTTTCAGGGTCAAAGGAGATCCCTCAGATCACGGTATCTCTTTTCGATTTCAGTAATTTTTTCCTGATAATTATTATTCATCACATTAACACTCCTCGTTTATCTTCCACAGCATTTTTTATACTTTTTGCCACTACCACAGGGACACGGGTCATTGCGGCCGGGTTCATCAGGCTTAACAACTGTTTTGACCTTCTGCTGCTTATTATTATTTGTATGTGTTTTCTTTTGTCCCTGTAACTTGTTTTTGGCAGCACCCATAGCACTTATAGAACCACTCGCACTATAATTTAAACCCTGACGACTTTTGTTTTTGTCCAGTTTGCCGCTTTTATGAACTTCAATCCTGAAGATATTTTTTATAATTTCTTCTCTAATAGAAGCTGTCATCTCATTAAACATATCAAAAGATTCAAACTTATACTCTGTTAAAGGATCTTTTTGGCCATAAGCCCTTAACCCTATTCCCCGTCTAAGTTCATCCATGTTATCTAAATGGGACATCCAGTTTCTATCAATAACCCGCAAAGCAATGTTTTTAGCAATTTTTTCCATGTTTTCTTCTGTAAATTTCTCTTCTTTATCTTTGTATATATTTTTACCAAAATTAATCAAATATTGCTTGATCGCTAGTTTTTCTTTATCTGCTAACTGCTCAGAATCAATCTCTTCTGTAAAGTAAAATTTATTTAAATAGTCAACCAAACCCTCTAAATCCCATTCACTGGGATGTATGTCTTCTGAGAGAAAGCTCCCCGTAATATCCTCTACGAGTTTTTCTAAAAGACCGAATATTACCTCATCCATTTCATCAGAAAAAAGCACCTTTGTTCTCTGCTCATAGATAATCTCGCGCTGCTTATTTAAGATGTCATCATACTCTAAAATAGCTTTTCTAAGATCAAAGTTACGACCTTCAACTTTCATTTGAGCTTTTTCTATAGCATTTGTGATTAATTTATGCTGAATGGGTTGGCCTTCTTCCATTCCTATTTTATCCATGATATTGGATATGTTTTCTGAACCAAAAAGCCTCAAAAGATCATCTTCTAATGATACAAAAAACTGAGAAGAACCAGGGTCACCCTGGCGTCCGGCACGGCCTCTTAATTGATTATCTATTCTGCGGCTTTCATGCCTTTCGGTACCCAGGACATGAAGCCCTCCCAGCTTAACTACCCCATCTCCTAGAACAATATCGGTACCTCTGCCTGCCATATTGGTTGCAATCGTTACACTATTTTTTTGACCTGCATCCTTAATTATAGCAGCTTCTTTTCTGTGGTTTTTAGCATTTAAGACATTATGCTTAATTCCCTTTCCTTTTAACATCCTACTTAATTTCTCCGATTTATCTATATCGACTGTACCAACTAATAAAGGCTGCCCCTTTTGATTTCTTTTAGAAATTTCCTGGACAACTGCTCTAAATTTGTCTTTTTCGTCTTTAAAAACTAAGTCAGGTTTGTTATCTCTAACAAGAGGTTCATTGGTGGGGATTACTATTACTTCCATTCCATATATCTTTATAAATTCTTCTTCTTCAGTTTTAGCTGTTCCTGTCATTCCTGATAATTTATCATACATCCTAAAATAATTCTGCAGGGTTATACGGGCAAAGGTCTGGCTTCCCTTATTTACCGAAACACCTTCTTTTGCTTCTATAGCCTGATGTAAACCCTCACTATATCTCCTGCCTTCCATAACACGTCCGGTAAATTCATCTACAATTTTTACCTTACCTTCTTCAACAATATAGTCTTTATCCTTTTTCATCAGGGTGTGGGCTCTGAGTGCCTGGTTTACCTGATGATGTAACCTAAAATTATCTTCATCAAAAAGATTATCTACTTTAAGATATTTTTCAACGGTGTGTACTCCTTTTTCAGTCAAAGTAACATTGTTGTTCTTTTCATCCAATTCATAGTCCTCTTCTTTTTTTAATTTGGGAATAATCCTGTTAAATTTACGATAATCCTGAGATGTCTCCTGCACAGGGCCCGAAATAATTAAAGGGGTTCTCGCTTCATCAATTAATATACTATCAACCTCATCCAGAATAGCAAAATGAAAATCATGTTCAATAACATTATCCGGATCTGTTGCCATATTTGCTCTTAAATAGTCAAAACCAAATTCATTATTTGTTCCATAAGTAACATCTGCATCATAGGCTTTCTTTCTTTCTTCAGGTGTCATCCCACTGAGTACAACTCCAACTTCCATTCCTAAAAATCTATAAATCTGACCCATCCATTCACTATCCCTTTTAGCCAGATAATCATTAACCGTTACAACATGTACTCCTTTGCCTGTTAAGGCATTCAGATAAACCGGTAGTGTTGCTACCAGCGTCTTACCTTCACCTGTTTTCATCTCAGCTATTTTTCCTTCATGTAAAGCTATACCACCCATTAACTGCACATCAAAATGTCTAAATTCTTCTTCAGTTGATCGCTGAGAGGCTTCTCTGACCAATGCAAACGCCTCTGGCAGCAGATCATCTAAGCTTTCCCCATTATTATATCTTTCTTTAAACTCTTGGGTTTTTGCTTTCAATTCTGAATCATTTAACTTCTGCATCTTGCTTTCCAATTGATTTATTTCATCAACAATAATCTGAAGTCTTTTTAATTCTTTTTCATTTGGATCTTTAAATATTTTTTTAAAAAAATCAAACATCTTAAATACCACCTGTTTTTTTATTATTTTCAAAAATTTAATTCTATAGATTATAAATTTACATTTTATTATAACACTTATTACCTCAAATCTCAATTTTATCAAGGTATGCAAAAATCACTAAACCAAATAATAATCTCTGGCTTTTTAAAAATAATTATCTTTGTGACATGCCTTAAATTTGTTTTATTAAATAGATATTTGTAGTTAAATCCATCTTATTTACGCTTGAACAGTTTGTTCATTTCAATGTTAATTATATTAATATTTTAAGCCATTTAATAATAATTATTTAAAAGAACATTTTGGTATACATATTTTCTAAAATTATTAATAAATATGAACAATCTCTTTAGCTAAAACTTAGTATTAAAATTTTCATGTGGCGCTCGGTTTTCTTGCATAACTTAAAACTAAATTTCTTGTTTTTTCTTCATCCTATTTATTACTGGTTTTTTACTTAACTTACCGTATTGTAAATAACAACAATATTCATTATTTCAACTAATTTAAACACCCATTTTTTGAAGTATATTTTTAAAGACACTACAAGTCATCCATAAACCACATAACCATCTTTTGTGCCATACTGATCGCAAACACTTTGATTCAATGAGTGATCACCCTCCATAAGTACAGCTTTGATTTTTGTACCATCTTTAGCTGATTGGTTCATCTATGAGGTAGCCATCATTGATTACGACCTAGTATTTCTCTTCCAAACCTCTAAATACTACCTTATAACAGACGGCTGTTCCATCAGCTAACTACTTTGTGAGATTCATAAAACCTTCTAATTATTCAAACTACTAGAATAGAGTAGGACCAGCTTTTCAGCTGGGACCTCTCGTCAAACTGCACGTACGGTTCTCCCGTATACAGCTTTCTGTTTCCGTTGCCCCATCTCAAGGAGTAAGTCATCGTCCCTATGTTGCCATAGGTGTGTATTTTACTCCTTTCAGGACAATGTGGTAAGTAGTGATACTAATCCCTTCTTCTGTAATACAGAAGTGGGGATTCTTTTGTTTTGATTTTTAACTGCTTTTTTCTTTTCCATATAAGACCTAACACGCATTCTTATCCAACCATCTAACTTTTGGAAAAGTATCTTAACATTACCATGACCGTAGTAATTA
>JAGYMU010000096.1 GCA_018399995.1 Halanaerobiales bacterium
AATGGATAAAAGATAAAGGGTATGACGGAATAATAAGACCAAAAGGTAGTCAATATAACTTAGAGGGCGCAGAATACATTGTATTTGACCCATCTCAAATCAAAACCAAATCCCAACTCCTCTCCGAGTACGAGCAGGCTAAGGCGAAGATCAGCTTTATAACTGATATGAAAGTTGATTATGACTTGACAAATAAGGCTAAATCTGGTAAACTTAATAGTGAGATACAGGAGGCTTATGATGGAAACCCTAAAAGGTATAAAAACAATGCAAAAAAAGAATATGATAAGATTTTGTGGAGGGATACCGAAGGAATACGGAAAAGCAAGTCCCCATCTACTCTCGCAAAAGAATTCTTCAAAAAAGGTTATGTCCCGCAATTCGGAAGAAAAGTAACGTCAATAAAAGATGTTGCTGATATAGTTTCTTTTTATAGAAATCCATACATAGAAAACTTTCAATTAGTTTTTATAAAAGACAATAAGTTAGTTGCCCATAATTTGATTAGTAGCAATGCTGGTGGTTATGTTCAACTTAACGTCAATGACTTAGTAGATACAATAGAAGATAGATATAAGCGTCTTGGAGCAGATTCTTTTTATATTGCTCATAATCATCCATCAGGAAAAGTAAAGCCTTCTACAGGCGATTTAAATGCTACAAAACTTATTAAAGATAATCTTAATATAGGCATAAACCTTGCAGGTCATGTAATAGTAAATGGTGATAAGTTTACTATGATTGATAAGGATGGGAAAATTTATTCCCATGATGCTAATTATGGAAAACTTGAAAGAACTTTTGAAAATGACGAGGCAATAACAGATGCTGGTGGAATAATAAGGGCAGTAGGATCTAAGTTTATAAAAAATAAAGTAAATGTTGTTTTTATGGATGCTAGCAACGATATAATTTCACATGAAATAGTTGATATAAACAAAAAAGTGGATGAAATGATAAATCAAAGGTTTGAGGCTAATAAAGCAGATAAATATATTCTAGCAGTAACATCGGAAAATTATGTAAAGCTAAAAGGATTTCCATTAAAGGAAAAAGCGTTAAAAGATGTTTTGGTTATTCAAAAGAATGGCACTTATATAAGCACTATAGCTGAAGGAATAAGAATACCTTCAAATAAGATGTTATCTGATAAGCCTTCCCAGTTTTTAAGAGAAGAAGATAAAGAATATAAGAAACCTTTATCAGATCAAACAGCATCAGATTCTGCTAGGAAATTATCAGACACCTTTACTGAACTTAAAAATGCTTATATTGGAGAAAAGGCTGAACGTAAACTTTTGGCACAATCAGAAAAAAAGCAATTACAAAGTGAGATAAAAGAAACTTTAGGTGTTAAAACATATAATGATACTGCGAAAAACATAGATAAAGCTATACAAATATATATTGATACTAAACGTAATCCTAATGCAATAGAAGAGGTAAAAGGTAAATTAACTAATGAACAACAAAAAATATTAGATTTGTCTCAAAACTTGCCACAAGAAATACAAAAAATAGCAGATAAAATAAGCAATAGTTATGATGAAATAGGGCTTGAAGCGCTAGAAGCTGGTGTTATAAAAAACGTACTAGAAAACTATGTTAATAGAGTTTATGATCTAGAAAATAAAGCTAATACTGATTTATTTAAAAAGTTTTCTACAAAGACTAGGCACGCAAAACAACGCGTATTTGATACTATAATACAAGCACAAGCAGCTGGATTAAAACTAAAAGTAGAGGGAGCAACAAACAATTTAGCTATTTTAAAAGAAGAAATAATAAAAACTTTAGCAGATAAACGGTTAATGGATAATCTTTTATCAGATAAATCTGTTAAAGACGAGCCATTATTAACAACAAAGCATTTAGATGGATATTCTAAGGTTGACCATCCAAATTTTAAAAAGTGGAAATGGGCAGGTAAAGCAAATGAAGGTAAAAGTTACGGAAAGAATTTTTTTATTGATGAAGAGGGTAATTTATTTGAGAGGCAAGAACTTTTTTCTCCTGATCATATAGCTAAACGTATAAATAATATTTTTGGTAAATCTAAATTAAATGAAATATCTGGAATAAAAGCTATAACCAAATATAATGCCTTAGCAAAAGCATGGATTTTACAGTCTTCATTTTTTCATCATTTAGCGTTTATGAGATCTTATTATCTTGGTACTAATAACAAAAAATGGTCTGATATGAATATTAAAACAGCGTATAAGACTGGTTTAAAAGCTATTGAAGAAGCTGATCCTATAATAAGATTGGGCGTTAAACAAGGCTTAACTTTAGGAATAAGACAAGATTGGGAAGAAGATCTTGTAAATGAACAGACTATTATAGGAACATTTTTAGACAAACTTAAAGTTACCAAAATAGTAAAAGATAAGATAGTTAAGTTAAGGAAAAATCAAGCTGATTTTTTGTTTGGAGAATTTGGGGCCGGACTTAAAGCTAAGGCTTTTATTATAGAGTATAATAATTTATTAAAGAAACATCCTGAAATGTCAGAAGATAAGGCTGCGGAATTAACTGCTAATTTATTAAATGATGATTTTGGTGGTCTTAACCTTGAAAAACTTGAAAGAAATCCTACTTTGCAACATGCTTTTCGTTTAATTGCGTTAGCTCCTGATTGGACAGAATCTAATATACGATCAATGGTAAAGGCTATAAAATCTGGAAGCAAAGAAGAAACTAATATGTATCGTAAGTTTTGGTCTGGAATACTAGTTAAAGGAACTTTGCTTACAGTTATGGCAAATATGTTAATGGCAGCTGTTGACGAAGATGATGAAGAAACAACTGGTATGATAGAAAAATTTATAAGAAATTATAGCATAGCGTGGAAGCAAAAGAAACTAAGATGGACAGCCGTTGATATAACTCCTATTTATAGAATGTTTGGAGGAAAATCTAAAAGACGGAAATATTTTTCTATATTAGGACATTTTACAGACCCTATGAAATTTATAACTCATCCTATAACATCAGCAAAACATAAAGGTAGTGTATTTTTTAACACTTTTTATAGTATGCTAGCAGGTACAGATTATGCTGGAAGAAGATTTACTACTATTTCAGAACTCTTAGGTATGGATAAAGAAGATAGTAAACTAGCAGGGAAAACAGTTGCATTTGACTTTAGAGGTGGCAAACCTATAAGTTATGAACAAATTCCTTCGTATACTCTTAATAGAATAAAAGGAACACAACCTGTACAAGTTCAAAATATAATAGCGTGGATGCTTGGAGAAATGGAAGGATTTGACGCTATAGCTAATTCGCTTGGGTTAGGAGTAAGCTCTACGTATGGAGAAGATGACTTTGAAAAAGATGACTCTGGTAAAGATAGAAGAATAAATAAAATTAAAAGAATTAAAAGAGTAGATAAGAAAATTATTAACCGTAAAAAACTTAAAATTATTAAAAGATAGTTTAGGAGGACTGTATGGAACAAGAAAAATTTGATATAAAGAAGTTTTTTGACTTCTCATCAGTAGCCTTCTGGAAGACTGCTGGAATAACCATGAAAATTGTTATCCTAGTCCTCCTAATATCTTTATTATGCGCAGGTGGGTACAGTGTATTCAGATTTTTCTTCCCGAAAGAAGTATCAAATGTAAACCAGCCTACCTTTAACGTAGCTCAAGGTGGTACTGTAGAGTATAGTAATGTACAGAATAATGATAAGAATAACGAAATAGGTCTTATCGCTGGACCGATATATTATGATGAAAAGGTAGGTGGGTTTGCTGGAATTGAGTTTAAGAGGCGGTTCTAATGGATCTTGACTATTTATCAAATAAAGACAGAGAACAATATATAAAACAAAAAAGCATCCGGAAACGTACTGTAAGACAGATCAACAAGATCTTAGATACAGATTGTAAAGGATGCTTTTATGCTAAACAGATCAGTAAATTACTCCTTAAAATCAGTTAACGCTTCTTGTATAGTAGCAACAGTAGCAGTTGCCATGTTAAGTTTACCTAAAATGTTCCTACATTCAGATATCTGTTCAGTAGTAAGTTCAATTTCACCTTCAGAATTATAGATATATTCAGCTAGTTTCTTTTGTGCAATAGCGTCTTTCTCAGCTTTTGATAAGTACAACGCATTACCTAAAACTTTGTTTGCTGTTAACGGTTTACCAAATTCGTCTGTCATAGGTTTACCATTTAACTGTTTGATTTCTATACATAGATTTACTTTCATTAACTTTACGTTTGGATTACTCATTTCTCCTCCTTTATTAGTTTAATTTTAAATAACTAGCATTGTTATATGGATTACCATCGCCACTTGTATCTTTTAAGTGTCCTGATACGTAAGTACCATTTGTTCTAGTATACCCTTTTACATACTTAATAGTTGCATTTGCTGATGACATACTCGCTATCATCCCAAATAGTGTTAGTAGTACCATTAACTTTTTCATTTTCTGCTCCTTGTGTTATTACTGACAACATTATCAGTATAGTTATTATATGTTTCATTTTATTTTCCATACATACTTCTCAAATGCTAGAATTGCTCTCTTACAGTTGAATTCAGTTGTGTACATTTCCGATACACCCATAATCTTATTGTTACTTGCTACCATGACAAAGTACCATTGCCTGTCCTTTGACTTACGCATCTCTAACTTCCCTTGTTTCTTCTTCATATTGCCTCCTTTATGTGACATTACATTATTATTGTGTTCATCAGCAAATTTATCATACCAAAAATCTATTTCTTTTTTCTGTTCAATAGCAATTTTATATAACTTATTGTTTTGATGTATTAACATAACTGATAATATAAACAATATCACACACCCTGTACACCACGTTACTGTCCAACCGTCCATTTACACCTCCTTTTTAACTAGTAAATATTATTATAAATATAGTCCATAACGCCCACGATACTAATAGTAATGCAACAAAATGGCTCCATCCGATAAACATACTTAATGTTACTGCAAATACTAATGCTGGGATAGCCGCTACTGCGGTATATATTAACAATATTATTAGTTGTACCACTTTTATCTCCTTGTTTATATCTCTAACTCTTCAATCATATTATTAACTAATGTATATAAGTTTTTTACATTTGCTTCTGCATTTCTTACTGCTTGAATAACTTCTGGATAATATGGAGCCTCAGTAGCTTTTTCTACTTCTTCTGGTTTAACATTACTTACGCAAGTTAATCTTTCTTTAAGAACTTTAATTTTTTCAGTTAAATCACTAATAACAGTATGTAATCCTGTTATTGCTTTAGACATTTCACATTCTTTAACTTCTTGAGTTTGACATACATTATTCACTTTTACCTCCTTTAAATACTAGACCTAGACCAAGACCAAGACCCAGACCTAGACCAAAACCAAGACCCAGACCAAGACCTAGACCAAGACCCAGACCTAGACCAAGCCCAAGACCCAGACCAAGACCTAGACCAAGACCCAGACCTAGACCAAGACAAAGACCTAGACCTTTTAGTTTGCTTTACGCCTACTCTCATTTCATTTCTCCAAATGTTAAGACCAAGACCCAGACCAAGACCTAGACCAAGACCAAGACCCAGACCCAGACCCAGACCTAGACCAAGACCCAGACCTAGACCAAGCCCAAGACCCAGACCAAGACTCAGACCAAGACCAAGACCCAGACCTAGACCTAGACCTTTTAGTTTGCTTTACGCCTACTCTCATTTCATCTCTCCAAAACTTTCAACTGCTTGTGTTGCAATATAGAAAAATTTATGTGGCAACTCTTGTGCGTCTTTCCATGTTTTGTCA
>JAGYMU010000097.1 GCA_018399995.1 Halanaerobiales bacterium
TTCCATCCAGCTATCCTTCGATATTTTCCTGAAATAAGGATTAGTTTCATATTTGTTTTTCCGAGGGACTTCACCGGTTGTAATCAGAAAATCATTGATCTTAACAGGGTCACGGGTTAGAAGTAGTTCTCCCCCGACTTGCCTGATTTCTGATTGTGTAAATGGACAAGAAATGTTCCTGAAACCACCTACATAACTAATTCTGGGAATAAAAACATCTGGATGAGCAATAATGGGCACAGCTTGGGATATATTCTCCAATATTCCCTTTATTCCACCTGTATGGTCATAATGCCCATGACTAAGAATAATTGAAGTTATTTTTAACTTTAAAGTTTCAATATTCATCTCTTTCATATTATGAAGAAGAGTAGTCGATTTTTGCCCAGTATCCATTAGAAAATACTCATGTCTACTATCGTATTTAAGGTCAATAAATATTGAAATACCATGTTCTGCTAATAATGTACTTTCATCAACAATATTATTCACTAAAATCTTTAGAGCAATCTCTGCTTTTCTTATCATTTCAATCTCCTACAAATTTATTTTGATTTTTTAAAATAAGAATATCATATAATCTTTCATTTTCTCTAAAAATCTAATGCATAATTTTAATTTTTAGCAATCCCGATTTTTCAAAGGATAGCGGTATATAAAGAAAAGTAGAACAATTATCCCTGAATGTTTCAAAAGGTACTTCATTGCCTTTAATTATTACTTTTTTAATTAATTCCTGCCTCATTCTTAGACAAAGTTCAAATCTTAATGGCAAATTTTTGCCTATATAGCCTACTGTAGCTAAAGTTGTCTCTGGATTGATTAACTCTCTTTGTAAAAAATTAAATTTATCTTTCTCTCTCCAAATTCTCTCTCGAGAATCTCTTCGTTCGGAATGATTTTCCCCTACAGCCCTTATAGAAATCCTGAAATCTCCATGCAAAAGATTGATAGGATAGCCTTCGTCTTTTTCCCAAGGAAATCTCTCTAGTCCAGCTTTTAATAAAGCAACACAGGGAGCTAATCCACTAGCAGCTACATCTTCAGCATTCAAACTCCAATGATTTGTTTCGATACCAAAAACTAATGTATGCCAATTCATATAGGCAGGTCCGCAAGTATAATTAGTATAACCAAACTTATTGGGAAAATCATATGTCTCGTGGAAATCTTGAATATTAAGTAAATATACCTTTTCTTTTAAAAATTTCCAAGGAATTTTACCCGTTTCTTGATCTCCAAAGTAATAATTAGCTAAATCTTCTAATGTGTGTACCTCAAAAGGCCAACCTTGTGAAGCAGAATATACTACCATTTTATTAGCCATAAAATTGTAAATCTGTTCATCCATTCCCCATTTAGTGGTATTTGCAGGTATAATAACTTCCATATCACCATGGTCATATTTTGATCCCTCTAATTTACCAAGGCTATGATAATCCATCATCATATCTGGGTGATAATCATAACAAAGTTTCCCTAATACTTCTCTTTCAGTATCAGTAATACCATGCATGCTAGAATGAAATTTATCTAAAATAAATCCTTCTGGGTTAAGTACCGGTACAACAATTACTATTTGTTTATCTCTAATTTCCTTCGAATCATCACTAATCAAATAATTTAATATCTCGGGTCCAACTACTCTGGCACCTTTTTCCTGACCATGCCTAGCTAATGTAATAATAGATATCTGTTTATTTTTATCTGGAATATTCTTATTCGTTACAAATACTGCTGGTATTTCCCATTTATTATTAGAAGATTTACCTAAATTTTTTTTATAGACAAATCCATTATTATTTTGTACAAAATTATCAATCCAAGCATATACTTCTTGTAAACCCTTCTCTCCCATAGGAATATTGTTAAAGATTGCCATTTATATCTTTCTCCTTTAATAAAAAATTATATGTTGTTTATTATTAAAACATAATGCTTGGTAACCATAAAGCAAGTTTCGGAAAAATTATTAAAAGTATAAGTCCCATTATCTGAAGTACTATAAAAGTGAAAGCTCCCCTATAAAGATCAGATAGCATAACTCCTTTCGGAGCAATACTTTTTAGAAAAAATATTGAGTAAGCAAAAGGTGGACTCAAAAAACTTGTTTGAAGACATACACAGAGAACAGTTGCAAACCATAATGGATTGAAGCCTAATTCTGCGGCAATTGGAGTAAAAACTGGAACACATATATATAATATACCAATCCAATCAATAAACATCCCTAAAAGGAAAACCATCAAAAGCATAAATAATAATATTGCCCAATGACCTCCTGGTAATCCTAATGCTAATTTTGTTAAATATCTTGTACCACCTAAAGAAATAAAAACTACAGTAAAAAATGAGGCACCTAAGGCAACAAATAGAACCATACTTGATGTCTTTAAAGTTTGAGTAACTGTTTCTTTAAATATTTTCCACGAAAATTTTCTATATGCTAATGATAAAAATATGGACCCAAAAGCACCTACGGCAGCTGCTTCAGTAGTAGCTACTATACCAAAGAATATACCTCCCAAAACCATCAAAATAAGTACTAACGGAGGTATCAAATAATAGAAAAATTCAAATACTAATTGTTTTTTATTAATCTTATCCCTTTCTTCTTTAGTAATAGATGGACCATAAGAAGGTTTAATTTTAGTAATAAATACTATATAAATAATAAATATTAAAGCAAGTAAAAGTCCAGGTACCATTGAGGAAGCGAATAATTTAGCTACTGAAATCCCTGCAATAGGCCCATACAATATTAACAAAATACTGGGTGGAATAATAATTCCCAGTGTACCTCCAGCCATTACTGAACCGCAGGCAAGGGATTTATTATATCCATGCTCTATCATTGATGGTAAAGCAATTAATCCCATCGTCACAATACTTGCACCAATTACACCTGAACAAGCTGCAAATAATGTAGATATTACTATTGTAGTTATAGCTAAACCACCTTTAATACTACCTAAAACATTATAGATAACTCTGTACAATTCTTTAGTTGAACCTGATCTTTCTAACATAAATCCCATAAATATAAATAATGGAATTGCCGGCAATGAACCACTGCACATTTGCCCATAAATTCTATTAATAAATAAAGGCAAACAAGATGGTCCTATCCAAATTAAACCAAAAAATAATCCTAAACTTCCTAATGCAAAAGCAATTGGAACTCCTGCCATAATTATTATAAATAAAGAAGTAAACATTATTAATACCATTATTCCAACACTCATAATGTTACCCCCTTAACTGCATAAACAATATTTTTAACAAAGTTTGAAATACCTTGTAAACCTAATAATATAAATGAAATCGGTAAAATAATTTTAATTGGAAAAACATAGGGCCTCCACATTGTATATTGGGACCTTTCATGCATAATCCAGGACTTATATGCCCAAGGAATTGAATGTCTTAATACAAAATATATCAAAGGAAAAAGAAAAATCAACAAAATGAGACATTCCAATAAAGCTCTTCTCCTTTTAGTGATTTTATTATAAAATGTATCGACTCTTACATGTCCATCTTTTTGTAAACAATATGAGGCTCCTAATAAAAAAAATGCAGCATATGACATCCAAGTAAAATCATATGCCCATACCGTAGAAGTGTTTAAAAAATAACGTAAAATGACATCATACACTGTAGCAAATATCATAGGAAATATTATAATTGTACCAAATATTTTTCCTAACGAATTCACAATTTTATCAATTGTATTACTAATAATCTTTAAAGTATTCATAACCCTAACCCTCGCCTGTTACTTTTTTAGTCATTTGACTGCAGGAACACTTTGATTCCTGCAGTCAAATGACTAAAATTTAATTATCATCCATTATTTTAATTACTCATTTTCCCATTCCTGTAACCACATATCCTTATCTTCCCATTCAACATCATGATAATCAGAATAGCGATGCCAGTCTACCATAAATTTTTTCATTGAATCCCACATTTCTGCAAACATTTCACTTTCTTTAGCATATTTTTCAAAGTTTTCTATATATGCATTAACCATCGCATTTTGAATTTCCGGGCTTAATTTTCTTACATCTGTTTCTTCTTCAATTTTTTTAATATTTTGGGTATCTTGATAATACCATCTAGGGTAATCAGCAAATACTTGTGCTTCGCAAGCCACTTTAACAATCTCTTGCAAATCTGGAGAAAGCTCATTCCATTTATCTTTATTTATAATAAGCTCAATAGTATGTCCTTGTTGTTGTATTCCTGGAAGATATTGGTATGGAGCAACTTCATGAATTCCAATAGCTACATCTGAGGTTGGATTACTATACTCAGCTGCATCAATTACTTTTCTCTGAAAAGAACTTACGATTTCGCCTGGCGGGATAAAAACACCACTGCCCCCAAAACCTTCAAAAACATCAACCATGTGCAAGGGACCTCTAAGTTTTAATCCTTCAAAATCACTTAATTCATTAAGTTCTTTGTGTGTGTAAACTCCCAATTCTGGAGGAATTAAACCAGCACAAAATGCGACTAAATCATCACCAACGATTTTTTGCCAAAAATCCATTCCCCCTGCTCCTACCAACCATGCTAAATAACCTGCATTATCTAAAAAAGCTGGTGTTGAAGCCAAAAGTAAATTAGCCATATCTTCACCCATATAAAATCCTGACCAAGCATGCGCACAATCAATAGACCCAGAGGCAGTTGCTTGGCGAACTTCAAATGCAGGTACAAGTTCTCCTACACTGTAACACTCAATTTCCATTCTCCCACCACTAAGTCTTTCTACTCTTTTTGCCCACTCAAGAGCAACCAAATGATGTGGATCGCTAGGAGTCCATCCCGAAGAACAGGTCCATTTAATTGTTTTGTCAGCTGCCGAAACAAAAGCAAAACTTGTAATCAAAAAAATAGCAATCAACATAATAGAGATAATTAATCTTTTTCTAATCAGTAACATTATAATTCCTCCTTCAAATTTTTTAAACATTCAAGTATTTTATAACACTATACTAAATGATAAATATTTTTAGATCTATACTTTCTTTGTAGTAATATAAATCTAAATTAAAAAATCAACAAAATCACCTCCTTTATCTTCTTTATTTCTAAATATACCTTTATTCACTAAAAATATCTTAATAATCACTGCACTATTTTTTATTTAAAAAAATATTAATTTAGCTCAATCTTTTTAATTGACAATATTTTATTTCATTGAAGTTAATGGTTAAATTGATATTTTTTTAAAAATATTTTTTTAAAAAATCTAAAATCGTATTACTCAACAATTTAAATTTTCTGGACTTTGGAAAATCTATTTCCATAGTAGGATTTTCAGGTTTAATCAAATAATCAATACCGTGTTCTTTTACTATCCAGCCCGAATCGTCTATTAATGCACTTACAGATACTACAGGTATTTGAAATTTTTTTGCTACTCTGGCTACTCCGATAGGCGTTTTGCCATAAATTGTAGAGCCATTTATTTCACCTTCTCCGGTAATTACTAAATCAGCATCCTGTACTATTTCTTCTAATCGAACGGTATTAATAACGATATCAATGCCTGGTTTCAGCTCTGCATTCAGAAAACCCATCAAGCCAGCACCAAGGCC
>JAGYMU010000098.1 GCA_018399995.1 Halanaerobiales bacterium
AGACATGGCCTTTTCATTGTTCGGTTATAGTTTAAATTGTATGTTACAGATGTAAAAAAGCTCCACCGATACTGAGATCTAGTGGAGCGTTTATATAACTCGTGTTTGAAGTGGAGGTCAAAGTCTTTTTCCTCGCTTGTATTTGCTAAATTTAGATTGAGGCTAAAAATACTCTCATTATTGTACTTTGTCAAGGGTATAGGCCAAAAGGGAGGGCTGTTTGAGACTCTCAATGAAAAATAGAAATATAACTACCGGTGTTAAAAAGAAAATCACCAAATAGCTAAAATTTTTCTTACGACAAGTAATTGTTAAAACAGGATAGTTTATCTTTTACCCTCCTTTAAAAATTGATCACTACACTAACCTCGTTGTATTCAGTAAGAAATTAATCTAAAGCAAAAGGACTTTATAACCGAATATAAAATCAGCAAATCTCACGCCCAACACACAGCTATCTTTAGGCCTTTTATCTTTTGCCTTACAAAATAAATAAAAATCGACCCACATAGCCATTTGCAGTCTAACGCCGGAAGCATAAGGCAGTAATTTATAAATATCATTAAGGAATAAACAAAATTTGTCGATATATTAACTAGTTCAATAACATGAAAAAACTGGAAATTATACGTGCTATTGCTGAAATCATTCTTGCTCCTGTGAATTGAAAGCTGAAGTAAACAAAATGCTAAAAGCAAAAGGAGGGAACATATGAGGCAGTTTAAAATTTATACAAACCCACAAGGATCTTATGAAGCTGTTAAGCAAGGATGGTCATGGCCGGCATTCTTTTTCGTTTTTATTTGGGCCGTGATAAAAAAAATGTGGGCTCTTGGGGTAGGTTTTTTTGCAGGTTATTTGGCTTTAGGTTTGATCATAGACATATTTGTGGGAAATGAAGCTACGGATCTGGTAATAACGATCGTTTCTATTATTATACACATCATTTTTGGCCATATGGGAAATGATTGGAGAGAAAATAATTTGATAAAGCGTGGATATAAATATAAAGGCACTTTAGACGCCTTCACTCCAGAAGGAGCTGTAGCTCTTTTTTTTGAAAAACGAGTGAATTAAATATTGGGAGCGACAAAATAAAGCCCACGGGGGGGGGTTGCTCAGATGAGTTTTGCCGCAAATCACCCGCCTTCTATTATTTTGAAATGTAAAGATGAATACTACTGTGATATGACGTCATTAATGCATTAATTTTGTTCTTTACAATGAAACCTTGAAAAACAATAGTAGCCACTGTGGTGCGATGATGGTAGATTGCAAGATATGTAATTATGACACCAACTGAAATTCATTATATTCAGTTTATATCTTTATTGAAGGAGAGAAAACAATGATAAAGCTATGTTGTACAATTCTGCTGTTTACCATAATAATAACTGTATCATCGCTATCAAATGCAACCCCTTTGGAAATATTTGGAACGGACACGTATTATATCCCCAGTAAATTTTTTAAGATAGACCCTAATAACGGAAGTGGCAATGAAATCGCTGACATTCAAAATCGATGGATATGGGATATAGACTTTGGCCCCGATGGATATCTTTATGGGACTGATATTTTAGACGCGTCACCGGAGGGTTTAGTGAAGATTGATACCAGGACAGGTGGAATAACATCATTTATTCCATATTCAGGTGATCGAATTGGTTTCAATAGTTCCCATGCAATTGCCTTTAATAACAGTGGGGATTTGTATCTATTAAATAACGGGTCAGAGCTTTCAACAGTAGACATTGATTCTGGAGAGGTAACGCATTTGATAGGGAGAGATTGGGGTTATGGTTCTGGATTATGGGCAATAGACTTTAGTCCAGATGGCACTTTTTATGGTGTTGGGTTGAACAGTAACCCTAATGAACCAGATATTTTAGTAACCATAGATCCAACAGATCTTACTATTACACAAATAGTGGGAGACACTGCGAATTATGTTATCGCCATGAGGTTTGCTGATGATGGAACACTTTATGCTCTTGATCACAGTAATGGCGACTGCTTAATTACAATTGATCCAACTACCGGAGCCTTTGAAACAATAGGGTATTTGAATTCGAATCTTGGCCATACTGAGATACAAGGTTTAGCGGTTCGCAGCAATCCGGTGCCTGAACCCACAACCATGCTTCTCTTAGGTTCTGGCTTAATAATTCTTACTGGAGCAAGGAGAAGACTTCAAAAAGGATAAATAAAATGAAAACAGGAAAGAAAATGTTAGGCTTGATGCTCTTGCTATGTTTAATCGCGACTAGGTTGCTAAATTGATTCATGAGTTAATTCAATAATTGTTTTTAATGACAAAAAAAGTATTAGAATGAAAAACCCAAATTCTTAGATGCCCACATTCAAAAACAAATCTGAGAATTTATTGGAGGGATTAAATGGGAATATTTGACAAATTATTTGAAACAGATTTCGATGAATTAAGTGATGCTGGTTGGTTTTTAAAGGCTCGTTCATTATGGAATCCTGAAAAAGCAAACTTTTATAACCCTAAAAAGGCATTGAAATATCTGGACCAAGCGATAAAGCTAAATCCAAATAAAGAGGAGGCCTATGCCAGGCGGGGGATCGCTTATTTTCAATTAGGTAAGTATGATCTATCTATTGAAAATTTTAATCAAGCAATAAAATTTAACAAAAATGAGCTTATATATTACATAGAGCGAGCAAAAGCTTATTTTCAACTACATATGTATGATAAGGCTTTTGAAGATACTAATATTGCAACTAGGCTCAGCCCAATGGATGTTACTAGCTATATAAATCGAGCGAGTTTTTATGCTCAATTAGAGAAACATGATTTAGTCATTAAAGAGTATGATCAAATAATCCGTATAGATCCTAATAATGCTGTTTACTACTATGCCCGGGGTTGGAGATACGCTGCATTAAATAATCACCAAAATGCTATTAATGATTTTAATCAAGCAATTAGGTTTGAGCCAAATCAGTCTCAATTATACCTTATCAGAGGTAATTCCTATGCAATCTTAAGCGATTTCGAAAGAATGTGTATAGACTATAAAAAAGCGTGTGATTTAGGGGATTGTGGTTCATTGAATAATGCAAAAAGACAAGGCTATTGTCTTTGATAATATAAAACAAACTATATCTGTGAATGTCAGCCTTCGTTGTTTAGTTAGATTGTTAATAGGGAAGAGAAAAGAGGCTAGGATTTTTAGCCTTGGTCCTTCTTGGACTTTTAATTATGGTTTATTATCCTATCCTACTTTTATCTCAAGTAATTGAATAGATTTTCCGATATAAATAGATTTCTATCTTTATTTCGAATGCCTTCTAAACGCAACAATATTTTTGCCTCAGCAGTGCAATGAAAAAAAAATATGAAATAAAATCTATTGTAAATCTACTATTATGTCTATGCCTGCTGATTTTTTTCTCTCCAAATGCAGAAGCAAATCCATTAGCTAAAATAATGCAACAAACCTTCTCTATCGCTGCAAAAAAAACTATTAAAAGCTTATCAAAAAAAGCAACAAAAAAAACTATTAAACTTACACCAAGGGGCTTAACAAAACAAGGCAACATTTTAAAAACTGGAGGTTCCAAAGTTAAGGCGGCTTGCAAAAATAGTGAAATTTTATCAAGTTTAGGAAGAGTTGCTCCTCCTAACTTATACCGTTCATTTGTAAAAAAAGAAGAGCTTTATAAAAACATGAATGTTGTTGTTAATGACGTAAATGATTTCTCGGATATTGACTATTCTATTAAAAAATATGACTCCCCAGTGAAAGATCAAAAAGAATACCCTTTATGTACTGCATTCTCAGTCGTTGCTGCTATGGAAAATAAGTTGAGGCAAAAATACCATACAGATTACGATTTATCTGAAAGACATTTATGGAATATGTACAAGACTCCACACTTAAGACAAGCAGTTAAAAAGGGAAACTTCACAGTAAAAGAAGCTTTTTGCAAATTGGAAAATATTTCTCCTCAAATTAAGCTTGATATTCCAATGGATAGATACATTATAGATGAAAGTGACACTACTGAAACATATTTGTTATCCACAATTTTAAAACATTTTAAGAATAACATTCCTATCATATTGGGCTATACTGTATCTTCTCAACCTGAGCAAACAGAGCGAGATGGCATTATTCGACCTGGGAAACCAACCAATTTAGCGCACGCTGTCTTGGTTTCAAGGATACAAGAGTGGAAAAATGATTTAGTATTTGAATTTAAAAACAGCTATGGTAGAAGCTGGGGAAATGATGGATATGGATATATCAAGTGGGGTTATTGTCAAAAATATGGTTGTGTAGTTGCGGCTATACAGAAAATTCAATTTAAGCCTTATGCAGTAAAAGATGAGAAAAAAAGTGTCCAAGCAAAGTCAAAGGCTAAATCAGGCTTATTTATAGTAAAGCTGAAGAATGGCGAAGAAAAAAGAGTGGATGAATATTGTATTTATGAAGACGGTTTTATTATGTTCCGTGTTAATAAGAGTGGAGAAATGTTTAATGTATATAGAGAAGATGTAATTAAGATTGCAGAGATTGAATAAAATTAACGTAGATTTTTAGTATTTAATCTTTACTGTAGATTCCAAAAAGGATTTTTACACGCTATCTGAATTTTTTTATTTGATAAAACTAGTTCGACATTATCTCCATTTGCACTTAGATGAACCTTTGATATTTGATAAAGAATAGCAGATAAGACCTTCAAAAAGAACTGTTCAGCTCTGCCGCTGAATCATGTCTAACTCTGACATAGTATTTAAGTCATAGATAAAGTGTTAAAAATATAATATCCGCAGAACTATGGCATCGTATTATGAACCAATATAGAAATATAAAAAGGATAAAAACCCTTCTTTTCTGAAGGCAATTAAAAAGGAGGATACACCCATGTGTATGGCTACCATTCAGAAAGGAAGAAGTATTAGAAGATTTGTGAAAAAACCAGTAGAGGGTGAAAAAATAGACAGCCTTATTGAGGCAGCGCTTCGCTCACCGTCATCGAGAGGGTTTAATCCCTGGGAATTTATTGTTGTTAGCGAGCCGGAACTACTGGAAAAGCTATCAAAGGCAAAGCCAGGTGGTTCAGAATTCTTACAAAATGCACCACTGGGAATAGTTGTCTGCGGCAATCCGGAGAAAAGCGATACATGGGTAGAGGACACCTCTATTGCCGCCATATTTTTTCTGCTGGCTGCAGAATCTATTGGGCTTGGGGGTTGCTGGATACAAATACGGGACAGAATGCATGATTACGTTATAACTTCAGAAGCTTATATCCGTGAACTCCTCTTTCCACACGACATCAATGTTTTCAACATATTTCGCAGGAGTGTCTAAACCCGCAGTAAACTCACTTTCAAAATCATCAAAATGAAATCCCTCAATAATCCTTGATTGATCATTTTTTGGTATCCAAACCTTAGATCCAGCCTTCTTGCCAAGCATTATAAGTTTATACTGCATCATAACATGGTCTGAAATTTC
>JAGYMU010000099.1 GCA_018399995.1 Halanaerobiales bacterium
ATATTTTGTTATTCTCATCTCTTATTGTTGCAGTAGCCTTGATATAGTATCTATCCCCCACTTGCACCAACTCGTCTGTTACTGTCAGTATGCAATCGCCGATAACTTGTTTCACTCCTTCGACAATATCCTCGCAACTCCTGTATTTGTACTTACCAAAGTTGTTGTATTGGTTCTTGGGAGCCTTTAACTCCTTTTGGATCCTATTCAATTCTTTGATTAATTCTTTCATTCTCTGCCTCCTCTAATATTTTTTCGATCCTTTGCAACCACTCTTTTTGAGTGGTCTGTGATATCGTAGTTTTATTAAGAATATCATAGTAGTAACTTCTAGATATTCTTAACTTTGAGATCAACCAGTTTGTGTCGCGATTGATCTCCAACAGTTTTATTTTTATAGTTTTCTTATCAATTTTTAACACCTCCTTATTCTGCATAAACAATAGACCCGTTACTGTCATAAATTGGTCTATTGCCCCAATCTCCTCCGGTATCTTGATAATGCTGGATTGCATCATCAAGATTATCAAAGCTTGGGAGCATATCTCTGTGCCCCCAAGCGTCAATAGTTCCCCTTTGCACTACATAATAAATCATGATCACCATCTCCTTTTAGTTTATTTTTTTTAAATCTCCACTTTTAAATTTAAATAAGTCTAAATTATAAATACTTGCTATATATTTGATCTCCTTAAAAGCAGACTTTGTTATTCTACTTTTAACCACTAACCCAATATAATTTGGTTTAGCCCAAACCTCTTTATGTTGCGACCTAGCTGTTTTAGGGTTTCTGCTTTTTACTAACCCACCGTCCTCTCTTACACTCCAACAGTCGCCATCAAACTTTTTCACAACTGCTGAATTTTTTACTAACAAGCCTATTCTTGCGTGGCTTATTAATGATTTATTTTTCAGAAGTTCAGCTGCTACTTCTGAATCTCTATTTAATTCAAACTGAATGGAATCTTGAAGACTTCCGTTTTTCCCAAATGCTCCCAACCATCTAATTATCATTTTAATCATCTCCCCTTTTTTTTGATACGTTATTTTAAACAATCCAGCTTAATAGTTTAAAATAACGTGAATATTCGATTGCCAACGTTCTTGTTTGCATAATACAAACTAATCATATATATATAGCTGCAATAGTTGACGATAGTTTTATTGCTGAAGTCTACCAACTCCAAAGGGTTTTAGTTTACCATTATAAACCCATAAAAATTAGCCTACTGTTTTGTCACGCGTCGTAGGGTTTAATTTCACGTCCAATCTCTCTTGAGCTCTCGATATATGAAGACACCGCCTATTAATATTTTGTCTTGATTATAGGTAATCAAGGATCTTGTGCGCTTTTTCGCTACACACTAACGTACATTACACAAGTCTGCAGCAATGTAGGACTGCAATTTTTTAGCTGGTTTTTTCCAGTCTATTTTTTTTAGATTTTCATCATCTCCTTTTAGTTTTTTTATATCCCTCTCTCAACTACAATACTAGTATACCATCTTTCTGAACATTTGTCAAGAGGTTATTTAAAAAAATATATTTATATTATTATCATCTCCTTTCGGGGTCATTCCCTCGCCCCCTCTAATAATACTATACTCGATTTGAAGTCAAAATTCAACCCTAATTTGATAATAGCAGTAGAATTAGATATAAGAAAATAACCCGCTCTAATCTAACTAGAACGGGTATAATCTGTCTATTTCTTCTTTCTTGCTACCGCTAATGATATCCCTGTATCAATTGCGTGGTCTACAACTTCTTTGCCTTTGTTCTGTAAATCTTTCTTAACAAGGTTGTATGCCATCTCTCGTCTTAGTGTGTCTGCTTTTCTATCTTTGCTAATTAATATTTCAACATCTTTTTCTGATAGATCTATATCATATTCTAGTTTGATATCGCGAAACTTAGCTGTACCTTCTGTATCTCCCGTTGTAACTAATTTGTAGATGTCATCTACTATGTCTACTGCTTGATTAATTTCATTGTGATACTTGTCTAAGAAACCGCCTGTTTTCCCCGCGAATACTTCTTTTAAGAATTTAACGAATTTCTTTTCAATACCTTTGAACAAATAACTTGCCGCCACTTTTTTTATAAAATTCCACATATTTTTCCTCCTAATATTTTTTATTTTTAAAATATTTATCCCAAACTTTATTTTTTATCATTTTCTCCATTAAATTCTCTGCTCCAAATCCTGTGGCTATTGCTGTTATATTCATCAAATCCCCTGTAATATAGTTTTGTCCAAAAGCTATAAAAAAGCTTAAAAATATAGCTCCAGCTATTATTTTACTAGTGGATAGAGCCACTTCATCATCCCAAATATTTCTTATCACAACACCTAGGAGAACCATAGAGAAAATTCTTCCAAACAAAATCAATTCTATTATTAATTCTTGGTTCTGCTGGTATATATTTAATAAAATTTTCCCCACTTATTCCTCCTTGTCATTCTCCTTTTTGTGTTCTATATATAAGAAAATCATTATAAACAATATTATAGTAATTCCTAACTGTAATTCTTTAGTCATTTTTTCCATTATATAAACATTCTCTAAATTGTCTAATCTCTCATTTTTTATCTGTAATCGTAACATAAAATTTTTATACTTATTTAAACTCAACTGATCTATCAAGTTAAATCCTTGTGCCACATGAATATGATTATTATTAATATTGTAATTTCCATTAGGGGTTACTATATCTTCTCCTAAAATATCTCTTGTATTATCTATTCTAGCAACTGATAAAAACTCAATTCCCTTTAATATCCCCAGATCTGCTTCATATTCTAATAACAGATTCTTTATGAAAACTAATGAGGTATCGTCTGATCGCCTTATATCTTCTGCCCAGGGTAATTCATCATCAATATACAAGTAATGCCACATGGTATAGGTTTTCCCTAATCTTATTATATCTTGATAGGCCTGTTCTGCTAAATTATATGAGTAATGCACATCTAATTCTTTTGAAAAATCCCTCGGCTCCCTTTCTTCACTATCTGTGTCAATTGCACAATTAAATGAGAAATCCCCTATAATGAATTTTGATAACCATACAACTAAGTCATTGTTATCCCTTGCATTACCTCGTATTCCGTTTAAAGATTCCCCCTCTATGGACTCTGCCACTGAATCAATTATAGGTGAGTTGTAAGGATGTTTTTTAACCTTTTCTAATTCTTTCTCTAACCCATCTTTATCATCTTCATATTTTGCAAGTATACTTTCTTTTATTTCACCCCTATGTTTTTCTGCTTTTGTTAGAGCTTCTTCTCTAATATGTTTTATTACATCTATTATAACCAGAGTTTTATCTTCTATTATTTTATCTTTCTCAAATTTATAACCTTTTTTCAACTTTTCAATAGAATTATATTGAAATAATAGTATCCCTCCCAAACCCAGTAAGAGATACATTAGAATTTTTTTCTTTTTTACCATCTTATCCCTCCCTTAACTCTTTTACAATTCTTTTTGACCTATCCCCAACTTGATTATACCAAAGTGATTTTCGGGCCTCCTCCGAGGCGTTGACCCAATCCTTAATTTTGATTGCTTTTATCATTTTTTTAAATTTAAGGAAGGTTGGTTTACCCAGATTGAACATCATATCAATCAAGGCGTTTTGTCTTACTTTTCCAAATGTTTTGAAATCATCAAAAACCTCTCTAACTTCTCTTATAGCAACATCTACATCTGTTTCCAACATTAAATCTGCCTCTTTTTGTGTTATACCATTATCTTCAATGTTTCTTCCGTATCCAATTGTTAATTTTCCAGCTGGACACTTGTATAACTTTTTAGAAAACCCCTCGTGATTTTTTATTCTTTCTTGTAATTTGTGATATTGTTTGAAATCTTCTTTAGTTACACTATCTCTTATAATTGACATTTTCCCTCCTTTTACTCATTTGTGTTATCTGTTACTATCAATCCTGACCCCAATAAATTTTCAACCCAATTGCTAAAATAAATTGAGTTTCCTGTTGCTATATTGTTTGAAACAATAGTCTGATTTAGGCTTTCTCCACTAGAGTTACTTATGAAATCAAAACTAGATGCGTGATTTGTAGGCCTATAAAATATAGTGTTATTAGTTATTGAAAAGCCTGTTAAATCGCATAACAATACCCTTATAGCTGCGGTAACGTCATTTATGATATATTCAAAACTATTATTACTTATTCTAAAATTATATGAATCCCTTTCAAAAAATATAACACAATTTCTAAAAATGTTGCCGTCTATATTAAAATTATAAGGTTCAAAACCTTCCCAGTTAAAAGTTATACATGTAAAAAGCTCGGCACTGTTAGATGATAAAAATTCATTTTTGGAGTCAATATTAACTTTTGAATTTTCATAATTAAAATCTGCGAAGCTTTCTATATATGCATCTTCAAATGTGTTGTTTCTTATATTTATTTGGGCATTAGACCAATCGCCATAAATACCTATTGCTCTATCCACCCCGTTAGAACTAGTTCTAGAATCAAAGTAACAATCTGTAATGTTGACTTTTTGTTTGTTAGTGTAAAAATCGCTTAAACTTATTACTTGCGAAGAAGTCGCAGATAAGTCTGTTTTAAATTTTAATCCTTTCATATTGAAATTTGAAACTTGAACATTTAAAAAACCACGGTTATTTACGTTTATTATTGCTCCAACACCTAATATATTCATTGTAAAAGGTGTAGAAACATACCTTTGTATCCAAGAGCTTTCTAATGTATATTCTCCTTTTGTAATTATAACCTCGTTATACTCAAAATCTGTTGTTACAGCTTGAGAGGTTTCTAAAGATAAATACCAATTCTCAAATTGTTGCTGATTTCTTATAACTAATTTAGGACTATTTTCTTCTATAACTATATCTGATATAGTGCTCTCATTACCACTCGTGTCATATGCTGTAACTCCCACATGGTATTCTCCGGGTTCTAGTCCGGATATTACTGTTATTGTTGAGTTTGTTTTTTTCATTTTGTCATATATTCCCTTTTCAAACTCCACCATATCTTCATTAGCCATATTATCCGGCGTTGGTGTTGCGTCTTTTCTTACGTATATCTTATACCCCAGCAAATCATCGTCTGTAACTGGATTAAAGGCCACTTGTAAGCCTTCGTCCAGCCCGACTACTGACAAGTCATTAGGAACGGCAGGAGGAACAGAATCCCCAATTTCCGATATACTGACTTCATTAGCAATCACTCCTTCTACATTAGTCTTTGATATCGCTCGAACTCGCCACTTGTAAACCGTCTTTGTATCGAGCGGTATTCTCTCTGTAACCACTCTTGATTGACCGGCTTTTATCTGCCTTTGCTCGCCATTCTCGTATGTGTCTGTGTCTTTCGTCCACTCGAGAACATATGACCCTGGTTGAACGTTATCCGGGCAATTCCACGAAAG